>CAYMAF010000025.1:0-23675 GCA_964388365.1 uncultured Gammaproteobacteria bacterium
GCGGCACCATGCCGTCGGCGACCGCGGCCGCCGAGCCGCTCGACGAGCCGCCGGGGGTATGCGTGAAGCGGCGCGGATTGACCGTCTCGGCCGGCTTGAACGCCGCGAACTCGGTCGTCACGCTCTTGCCGAGCACGACGGCTCCGGCGCGACGCGCGGCGGCGACGCACGCCGCATCGGCCGCGGGAAGACGGCCGCGATAGATCGGCGAGCCGTATTCGGTCGGGAAGCCGGCCGCGTCGATCACGTCCTTGACGGCGATCGGCAGGCCGTGCAGAGGCCCCGCGATCGGGCCCCGGTCGAGCGCGCGAGCCCGCTCGATCGCCCGGTCGGCATCGAGCGCCGTCCACGCGCGGATCAGCGGCTCGCGCTCGCGAATGCGCTCGAGGTGCGCGGCGACGACGTCGGCCGCGGCGATCTCGCGCCGGCGAAGGCGCGCGGCGAGCGCGGCCGCGGTCATCCGAAAGAGCTCGTCTAGCAGCGTCACGAGATCGTCTCTTCCAATGTCGAAGGGGCCCGTTCCGAGAGGACGCCGTCACGGCGTGCCGACGACTTTACCTTGCTGCAGCTCGGGCTGCAGCCGAAGCGCCGGAGAACGAAGCGGCGCGCGGCGGCTCCATCCGATTGGCGCAAATCTTGTATCAGCGCTTCGTCGCGGGGCGGCGTCCTTTCGCTGCGCCAGTCGATGGGGAAAGTGCGGCGAGCGCGCACCGCGAGCGGCGAATATATGAACGAGCCGGAACGACGATGAGCTTCCTGTTGATCGCGACGATCGCCGTGCTCGCGATCTGGTGGATCGCTTCGAGCCTCGACGAGCGTAACGTCTGGTCCGTGAGCGTCTATCGGACCGCCGGCGGCGACCTGGAGCGGCTCGAGCCGCATCCGGGCGTCCGTCATCCAGCGCTCGGCCCCGCGGCCATCACCGACCTCGATGCCGTTGCGGTCGCCGATCCTTTCGTGATCCGGCACGACGGACGGTGGTATCTGTTCGTCGAGGTCGTCGAGCGAGCGACGCGGCGCGGCGCGATCGGGCTCGCGACGAGCCGCGACGGGCTCGAATGGCGCTATGAGCGCATCGTGCTTCGCGAGCCGTTTCACGTTTCGTACCCGCACGTGCTCGCGCATCGCGGCGAGCACTACATGATCCCCGAGACGCGCCGCGCGAACGCCGTTCGGCTCTATCGTGCCGAGGCCTTTCCGGAGCGCTGGACGCTCGATCGCGAGCTCCTGCACGGCGATTACTGCGATGCGTCGATACTCCATCGGGACGGGCGCTGGTGGCTATTCGCGCTGCGTGCGAGGCACGAGCTCACGTTGCATACGGCCGATCGGCTCGACGGAGAGTGGATCGAGCATCCTGCGAGCCCGCTCGTCTCCGACGACCGCGGGCGTATGCGCCCGGGCGGCCGCATCGTCGCCGTCGGCGATCGGCTGCTGCGCTTCTCGCAGGACGGCGAGGGCGGTTATGGCCGCGCGGTGCGCGCGTTCGAGATCCTCGTGCTCGATGCGAGCCGCTACGAGGAGCGCGAGCTTTCGGCGAGCCCGATCCTCGCCGCGAGCGGAATGGGCTGGAACGCGGACGGCATGCACCACGTCGATCTTCACGACGCCGGCGACGGCCGTCTGCTCGCATACGTCGACGGCAAACGCGTCGCGCGCTGCTTCAAAGGGCGCAAAGGAGCGCGCCGAATCGCCGGCACGCTCGCTGCGCCGTTCCGGCCGTGGCTGCCGGCCGTCAAGTAGCCACGCGGCGACGCCGTCAGAGCCTCGCGTTGAAGCCGATATAGAACGCACGGCCGTCGATGTCGTATATCGACGGATTCGTGTTGATCCCGACGTCGCCGTGTTTGGTTAGCTGCCCGAGAATGCAAGGCTTGCGATCGAACAGATTGTTCGCGCCGAGGAACGCGTCGACGCGCTCCGAGAATCGATAGCCGACCCGCACATCGTTGTAGACGCGCATGCCGCAGGTATTCGCGTCCTCCGGCAGCGGGTTACCGAGCAGATCGATGTTCTCGAAGCCGGGCTCGTTGCTGTCCTTGGCCTCGTCGATGCCGCTGATCCGCCAGTTCACGCTCAGCCGATCGAGCCCGTAGCCGACGTTCAGGTGCAGACGGTTCTTCGGGAACTCGATCTCGCCGTCCTCGCGGTTCATGTCGCCCGTCGAGAGCGCGGTGATCAGGAACTCCCTCAGATAGCTGTACAGCGCGCTGACGTCGAGCGTCCCGGGCCCGAGGTCGCGGAAGTAGGCGACCTCGATGTCGATGCCGGACGTCTCGAGCCGCTCCTCGTTGACCGGTGAGCGGTTCACCTCGAGCAGCGGGCCGGATCTCGAATCCCGCACGAGCCTGCCGCCGCAACTCGGATCGAATATCGAAGGGTCGACGTCGAAGCATCGCAGCACGGTATCGCTGCGGCTGACGAACGTGATCGCGTCGTCGACCTCGATGTCGTACCAATCCGCGGCGAGCGAGAAGCTCGGCAGCGCCTCGGGCGTCCAGACGAGCCCGAACGTGAACGCGTCCGCGGTCTCCTCCTGCACGTCCGGGTTGCCCGAATCGAATCCGCCGGTATTTTGCGCCTCGGTTTGCGACAGCCTGAACGCGCCCTGCGCGGCGATTCGATCCGCGATCATCGGGATCGAGCGGCAGTTCTGCGCGATCCGCCCGGGCGTCGTCGCGGTCACTCCGTTGCACGGATCGGTCAGCGTCTCGAACGTTTCTCCGGCGCCGGCGAAGAGGTCCGCGACGTTCGGCGCGCGCACCGAGCTCGAAACTGTCGCCCTGAAGCGCAGCGTCTCGAAGGCGGGCGAATCGATACCGAATTTCCACGTGCTGATGCTGCCGACCGTCGAATAATCCCCGGCACGCGCGGCGGCTTCGAGCGTGAGCCGCTCGAGCACCGGGAGGCGGACCTCGGCGAAGATCTCGTTGACGTCGTAGCTGCCGCTCGTCGCGAGCGTGCGGTTCGACGTCGTGATGCCGGTCTGCGCAGTCGCGTCGGGAATCTCGCTGCCTTTCTCCTCGCGGTATTCAATGCCCGCAGCGAAGCCGATCGCGCCGCCGCCGAGTTCCCAGCGCGTGTCGCCGGATATCGCGACGCCGAAGACGAGCTGCTCGACCTCCGCGATCGTGTTCTGCGGCGTTTGCAGATACTCGACGGCCTCGGGCGATATCGTGTTCTCGCCGAAGACGTCGAACGGCACGCAGCCGAACAGGCGCGCCGTCGCGTCGACGCAGCGCAGATCGCCGGTATCCGGATCGACCTCGACGTCGAACGCGAGCGCCGCGCGCTCGCGGTTGATGCCGACGTTGTCGAGCTGCGTAACGTCGGTTTTGCCCCAGGTCGTGTAGACGCTGACGCCCAGCTCGTCGGTGAGCTCGATGTCTAGATCGGCCGCGACGCGCAGCGTCGTACGGTCGATCTCGCTGCCGCGCGGCCCGAACTCGTTCAGCCGCCGCGCCGCGTCTCCGACCTCGAGCTGGTTGAGATTCGTGATACCGTCGGCGAGCAGGTTCTGCCGCAGAAGCTCCGGCAGCAGCGGCGATGTCGCGACGTCGAGCCCGCCGGTGCCGCCGCGATCGTTGTCCCAGACGTTGTCGACGAGATCGAGGGGGAAAGGCTCGAACTGGGTCTCGATGCTGACGTCCGACCAATTCAGCGTCAGTGACGTGCTGATCCCGTCCGCGATGTCGTAGCGGGCCCCGGCCATCGCGAGGCGCCGCTGCACCGGCGATGCGAGGTCGCGGGCCGATCCGCGATTGTAGAGATCGCCGGCCGTCGGGTCTCCGTAGTTGAAGACGAACGGCGTGCCGTCGCCGTTGTATTCTCCGAAGCGGCCCTGCGGAGGAAAGCTCGAGCCGAAATAGAGCCAGCCCTCGCGGCCGATGAAATCCTCCGGAAAGTACGCGAGATCGAGCGCCGAGAAGTCCCGATCGCTCGCCTTCATGCCTTCGTCGTTCGAGTAACCGAACGATGCCCAGGCGTTGCCGCGCTCGAAGTTCGAGCCGATCGTCAGGCTGAGATCCGCCCGCTCGCGGTCACCGTCGCTCGGCGCGTAGGCCTGACCCGAGATCTCGACGCCTTCGAAATCCGTGCGGGTGATGACGTTGACGACGCCTGCGATCGCGTCCGAGCCGTAGACCGCGGACGTCCCGCCGGTCAGTATCTCGATGCGCTCGATCATGTGCACTGGGATCGCGTTCAGGTCGACGGCGTAGCCGGCGGACGGGTTCAGTCCCGACACGAATCGCTGGCCGTTCAGCAGCACGAGCGTGCGCTCGCTCCCGAGATTGCGCAGCGCCGTGACTTGCAGCGCCGACGCGTTCGTGGAGAAGACCTCGTTCGAGCTGTTGACCTCGGAGATCGTCTGCGGGATGCGCATCAGGAACTCGCCGACGTTCGTCGCGCCGACGGCCTGCATCTGCGTGCGGTCGATCGTCGTGACCGGAGCCGGTGTCGTGAACGTGTTGCGCGCGATCCGGGAGCCGGTGACGACGACTTCCTCGAGGCCGCTTTGTTGCGCCTGCGCGCCGCCCGGCTGCTGAGCGTGCACGCCGTTCGACGCGAGCGCCGCAAGGCCGGCCAGCGCGCACGGCCGGGTTCCCAGACGAAGCGCGCCCCGAACGGCGCCGCGGACGGTTTCGTAGTCCATTTCGCTTCTCCCCGCATTGTGGGTACCGATCCGTGCCCGTCGGGGCGGACTCCATGTCCTCCGGACGGGAACTGCGGCACTCGGCTCGTCGTCCGTCGCGCATCCGTTCGCGTACCGATGCGCTACAAGATTCGTGCCACGGGGTGTTGCGCAGGGGCTACGGTTCAGCCGATTGTCGGGCTCGGCTCGGAGTCGCCCGTCCCGCCAGCGAAGCTATCGGGAGAGCGCATCGCCGAAATCTTCCGCGGAGTAGACGGGACGAATCTCGATGTCGGAGTCTTCCGGCATGGGGTTCGGGCAGCGCTTGACCCACTCGATCGCATGCTCCATCGAGTCGACTTCCCATATCCAGAACCCCGCGACGAGTTCGCTCGTCGGTTCGAACGGTCCGGAGATCGTCGTGCGATCCTCGCCCGAGAAGCGGACCCGCACGCCGTGGGCGCTCGGCTTCAAGCCGTCGCCGGCCTGCATGATGCCGGCCTTCACGAGCTCATCGTTGTATCGGCCCATCGCGGCGAGCAACGCCTGGCTCGGCATTTCGCCGGCCTCGGAGCTCGGCGTGGCTTTGACGAACACAATGACCTTCATCGCGAATCTCCCTGGAGGATGTGGATCTTCGAGCCGGCCCGTGGCGGCGGCTCACTCCTGAGTCGAGCGGGGTGAGACGAAATCGACAGCGAGCGAGACGATTGCGGCGCGGGGCGTTGCGAGCCGGGGAGGCCGTATCCGCGATTTGCGATCGGATGGCGGAGAGGGAGGGATTCGAACCCCCGGGCCGGGTGACCGGCCAACGGTTTTCAAGACCGCCGCATTCGACCGCTCTGCCACCTCTCCGTGGCGCTATTGTGCCATCGTCGCCGTCGCGATTCGCCGCGCGGAGCTTGCGGGATCGCGTCCGGAACCGGAGGATACGCGCAACACGGAGGCGCGGCGATGACACGGACGATCCGACTCGGCACGATTCTCTCGACGTTCGCGGCGGGGCTCTTCGCCGGGGCGGCACTTGCGCAGCCCGAGCCGCTCGCGCATCCCGCGGACCTCGCATTCGAGCAGGGACGGTGGCAGGAGGCGATCGAAGGCTATCGAGAGCTCGTCGCCGAGGCGCCGGACGATCGGTTGAGCTGGCTGCGCATCGCGCAGGCCGAGCGCGAGCTCGGCCTGCACGAGCAGGCGCTCGAGACGCTCGAGCGCGCCCGCGCCGCCGACGCGCCGGAGGCGATGCTCGAGGTCGAGCGCGCGCGGAACCTGCTCGCGCTCGGCCGGCGCGACGACGCGCTCGCGGCCCTCGAAGCCGCCGACCATTTCGAGTCGCGGGCCGCGAGCCTGCTCGAGCGCTCGCCGGATTTCGATCCGCTTCGCGGCGACGTCCGATTCGAGCGCGTCGTGCGCAGCGTCAGGCGCCGAGTCAGCCCGTGCCTCGGCCTTCCGGAAGCCGCGCAGCTCGATTTCTGGCTCGGGCGCTGGGAGGTGCGCGCGGTCGACGGGACGCTGATCGGCTACGCGACGATCACCCGGGAAGACGGCGGCTGCTCGATCGTCGAGCGCTGGGAGCGGGTCAGCGGCTCGGGCGGAACCAGTCTCAGCTTTTTCGTTCCAAGCCGGGGACAATGGCGTCATGTCTGGGTCGGATCCGGCGGCACGCTGATCGACCTGACCGGGGGCCTGCGCGACGGCGGCGAGATGCACATGGAGGGCACGCTCGAGGTCGTCGCGCCCGAGGAGGTCGTCGCGTTCCGCGCGACATGGACGCCGCTGGCCGACGGACGCGTCCGCCAGAGGATGGAGGCGTTCGATCTCGTCTCGGCAACCTGGGTCCCGTGGTTCGACGGCGTGTTTCGCCCGCTCGGCGACTAGCGCCGGGCGTGCGAGGCGGCTGGTGCCGCCGCGAACTTGGAGTAGAATCGAAGCATGAACATGAGCAATCGGCTGTATACCCTCGGCGCTTCAGGGAATCCGCTCGTCCAGGTGCTGTCGTTGCTCGCGTTCGGCGTCGTGCTGATCGTCGCGGTGCTGATGGGCGCCGTGATCCTGTCGTTCCTTTTCGGCGTCGCGGTCGTCGCCGCGATCGCGTTCTCGATTCGCATGTGGTGGGCGAAGCGTAAGCTCGGCCGGCGGCCCGGTCCGGCGGCATCCCGCCCGCAAGGCCATTTGATCCACACCGAATACACCGTCGTGACGGAGCGTTCGGTGCGGTCCGGACGCGACTAGACCTGGAGGATGGCGGAGCTTCCGAAAGCGCAGCCGTCCGCTTACGCTCGTACGCGCCGACGCCGTTCCAAGGCGTTTCCGATCCTCGGCTTCGTTTTCACCGCGATCGTTCTCGCGTGGTTCTTCGAGTCCCAGGCGACGACGACGATCCTGTTCGTGCGCCATGCGGAGGCCGCCGAGCCCGAGGCGGGGGACGACGCGCCGCTTACCGCCGCCGGCCGCGCCCGCGCCGAGGTGCTCGCGGATTTCCTCGAATCGGTCGACGTCGTCGCCGGGGTCGACGCGATCTACGCGAGCGACCGGCGCACGCGCGAGACGGCCGAGCCGCTCGCGTCGCGGCTCGGGCTTCGGATCGCGGCCGCGGATCCTGATCAGGTCGAAGCGTTCATGCAGAGGGTGCTGCGCGATCACAAGGGCGACGTCGTGCTGATCGTGACGCACGCCGACGCGATTCCGCCGTTGATCGAGGAGCTGCACGGCAGCAAGCACGTCGAGATTCCGCCGGACCGATACGACAGCCTGTACGTCGTCACGATTCCGTGGTTCGGCAAGGTCAAGACCCTGCATTTCCGCTACGGTCTCGGGCTGCCGCGCGACGGGGGCGAGCGCCCCGTCGAGATCGGCGGCGAAGCGCGCTCCGAGGCGCGGTGACGCCGTATCGGAGTAAGATCAACCGAAAGCGCGGCGCCGGCATCTCGGCCGGGATCCTCGAGACGCCGCGAGCGCGAGAAGGCGAAGACAGTGTTCGGGTCGGAAATCATCGTTTCGACGAAGGGCCGCGGCACGTACGACGTGACTGAGGACGTTGCGCGTATCGTGCGCGAAGCCGGCATCACGACCGGGCTCTGTCACGTGTTCAACGCGCATACGAGCGCTTCGCTGATGCTCTGCGAGAACGCCGACCCGGACGTGCGGCGCGATCTCGAGACTTTTTTCGCGGATCTCGTGCCCGACGGCGATCCGCGCTTCGTGCATCGGGCCGAAGGGCCGGACGACATGTCCGCGCACGTCCGTTCCGTGCTGACGCATTCGGACCTGACGATCCCGATCCGCGGCGGTCGGCTTGCGCTCGGGACGTGGCAGGGCATCTATCTCTGGGAGCATCGCACCGCGCCGCATCGGCGGCGGCTGCTGATCACCGTGCACGGCTGACCGCGAGGCCCGTGCGCGGGCCGTACCGGCTCGGCGAGCGGGAAGGCCGCCGGCTGCGGGCCGCGACGGCCGGCGGATGTCGGCTCCGTGTCGCGAAAAGCGCTGACCGCGGGCCGGGGCGCCAAAAATGCGTCGGGGACTATGCAGAATCGCGATCACTGGTGCTAGAATTGCGCCTCCCGCGAGACCGTGGGGCCGTAGCTCAGCTGGGAGAGCGCCGCGTTCGCAATGCGGAGGTCGGGAGTTCGATCCTCCCCGGCTCCACCAATCCCCCTAACGATCGCAAGCACTCGTGCCGTCGCCGGCTTCACGTGCCGCGCGACCCGCCGGGCCGCGTGCGATATCCGCAGATTCTCCGCTTCGTGACGTCGCGATCGACCGCGGTGGCCGTCGCGTCCGCGTGCTCGCGTGGTCCGAATCTTGCAAATTCTCGGACCACTCTGCGAAGCCTTCGGGGACGACGAACGGATCACAACCCGAAAGGGCCATGCCGCCGGCATTTCGCGCCTACGTCAAGGTTCCGTCGTCGCTATCGAGAACGTGCGGGCGGGCCTGAAATGCTTGCGCTTGTGGACAAACGCCGACACTTAGCCGCTTCTCGATGTGCGTGCTACGTTTCGATCCGCCTGTAGGGGCAAACTCGTCGAAAGGCGAAGACGCAAAGCCACGGGCCTACGTCTGGGGGTCGATGACGAAGGCAGCCGGGTTGCCAGGCGGATCTGAGCGACGACGGCTCGAGCGGCGAGCTCGGGCCCGCGCTCGCACACGTTCTCGTCCGGAAGCATCCTGGTGATGGGCTGGCTGGCGTCCGTCAGTTGTCTTCACATAGGAGTAATGCCAGTGTTCCCGGCGCGTTCGAAGTCGTCCTTTCTCGTTTTCTTGTGTACCTGTCTTTTCGCCGCGCTCGCTCAGTCGGCCGAGTATTTCGTCTCGCCCGACGGCAACGACGCCAATTCCGGCACGTCGGCCGCCGAGCCGTGGCGAACCATCGGCAAGGCGAACGCGGCGCTCCGGCCCGGCGACACCGTCTATCTGCGCGGCGGCACGTACAGCGACGATCCGATCCGGCCGAGCCGCTCGGGCACGAGCGGTAAGCCGATCCGCTACGCGGCGTACCAGGGCGAGCAGCCGGTGCTGACGTCCGGTAAGACGGACGGGCTTGCGCCGGCGATCGATCTGAAAGACCGCGCGTATATCGTCGTCGACGGCGTCCGCGTCGACGGCCAGAGGCCATGGCCGAATGCCAGGGTCAAGCACTTCGCCGAGTTCTCGAACACGAGCTACAGCGTGATCCAGAACAGCTATTTCCAGTACGCGAACGGCTGGCACGGCGTGCGGATGGTCGACAAGTCGCACCACAACCGGTTCCTGAACAACTATGTCGACTACGTCGGAACCTGGGACGACGGCACGGGGCAAGACAGCGGAGACGTGTTTCAGATCAAGGGCGGTGCGCATCACAACCTCGTCGCCGGCAACACCTTCCGCCGCGGCGCGCACAACCTGATGCAGGTCAGGGGCGAGTACAACGTCGTTCGCGACAACGTTTTCGACAACGACTGGAGCGACGTTCTCGGCCCGGGAAAGGGCGGGCGTAACTTGAGCTTCGGCGGCACGCGGAATCTCTTCGAGAACAACGTCGTCCGAAAGTCCGCAGAAGCGGTCGACGAGCCCGACAACGCCGGCATGAAGACGGAGGGCTCGGCGAATATCGTGCGCCGCAACTACATCTTCTCGAACCGGCACGAGGGCATCACGACCGAGGCGTACGGCGGGATGCTGCGTATCGAGAATAACCGCATCTATCACAACACGTTCTATGACAACGGCGGACCGGCGTGGGGCGTATGGCTTTATCCGAGCGGCGATTCGATCCGCGGCAACGTGTTCAAGAACAACATCGTCTACGGCAATCGCCGGCTCGGCGGAGCGGATCTGCATTTCAGGCTCGAGGGCAATCCGGCGGGCCTGATGGGGGACACGATCGTCGAGCGCAACCTGATCGCGACGAAGTCGCCGGGCGATGCGATCGTCGAGATTCGCGGCGGCGGCGGAAACATCAGCCTCTCGCGCGCCGAGAAGGATTTCCCGAAGAGCTTCCGCGACAACATCGAGGCCGTGCCGATCTTCATGAGCCCGAATCCCGGCAGCCCGGAGGAATTCGCGCTCGCCGAGGGCAGCCCCGGGATCGACGAGGGCGCCCCGCTGACGTATACGGCGAATGCGGGCACGGGCAAGGTCGTCGCGCTGCACGACGCGGGATATTTCTTTGACGGCTTCGACGTCGCGGAAGGCGACAGGATTCAAATCGGCGGCGGCGCGCCGGTCAGGATCGTCAAGGTCGACTATGCCACGCATACGGTGACGCTCGCGAGCGAGATCCAGTGGGAGAAGGACGCACCGGTATCGCTCGAGTATCACGGGCGGGGGCCGGATATCGGCGCTCACGAGGCGAATCTGGGGCCGCCGGCGAAGTCTCTTCGCCCAAAGGCGCCGCGCTCGCTGACGGGCATCGTGCGCTGAGCGGAGGAGTCCGAAGGTATGGCAGCAGGCAACCGTTGGTTCGACAGGCGGAACGGCTGTCCCGCATGCGACTCGACGCGATTCGAGGAATTCTTGCGGTTGCCTTACTGCGAGCCGCCGCTCGCGGACTATCTCGTCGACTTCTACGAGCCGCCGGGGAAGGTCGAGTTCGAGTACCTAGAAGGCGCGGACTATATCCTCTGCGAATGCTCGAGCTGCCGGCTCGTCTTCCAGCGCGATATCCCGGGTGATGAGCTGATGGCGCGGCTCTACGAGCACTGGATCGTGCCGGTGAAGCGCGAGAAGCGCGGCGGCCTCGCATCGAGCTCGCGATATGCGCAGGAGATCATGCAGGTCATCGCGTATCTCGGTCGGGCGCCGTCGTCGCTGAAGTTCCTCGATTTCGGCATGGGCTGGGGGCAGTGGGCGCTGATGGCGAAGGCGTTCGGCTGCGAGTCGTACGGCACGGATCTGTCGCTCGAGCGAATACGCCACGCGCAGTCGAACGGGCTGAAGACGGTCGGCTGGGACGAGATTCCCGATTGCCGTTTCGATCTGATCAACACCGAGCAGGTTTTCGAGCACCTCGCGCGGCCGCTCGAGACGCTGCGGCATCTGCGGCGTGCGCTCGGCGATGGCGGCATCATCAAGATCAGCGTGCCGAAAGCGGACGATATTCGGCGCCGGCTGCGCCGCATGGACTGGAAGGCCCCGAAAGGCTCGCGGAACTCCCTGAATCCGGTCGCGCCGCTCGAGCACATCAATCTGTTCCGCCGCGCGGCCCTGCTCGAGATGGGCCGAGCCGCCGGGCTCGAGGAAGTGCGGATCCCGGCGAAGCTCCAGTATCGGTTCGCGACGGACTGGGGCGGCTCGCGCCGGATCGCGAGGAATTTGATGCTGCCGGTCTACCGTAACGTTCTGAAGCGGCAGAACTACGTCTTCTTCCGCAAGGCCCGGGCCGCGGCGCAAGCCGCGGCCTGAGCGAGTCGGCGTCGCCCGCCGAGCGTCTCGCCGCGGCTCGCCGCTCGGCCCGACAGCGGCGGCATGACGCCGAGAGACCTCGTCTGGCGGTCGCCCGGGCCGAAACCGCTGAGTTGCGCCGCCATGCGGTACGAAGCCCGGCCTCCGGCGGCTACAATGGGCGCTCGTCCTCCGCCCGGAGTAGCATCGGCTGTTCGACATGCGGCGCGTCCTTTTTCGGCTGGCTCTCGTCGGCTTCCTTTGCCGGGCGCTCGTGCCGGCCGGCTTCATGCCGGCGCCGCTTTCCGACGGCGGACCGTTCCAGATCTGCCACGGCGGGGCCGGCGGTGCGCTGCTCGCGCTGCTCGAGCAAGGACGCTCCGACGAGTCCGGTGTCGACGCCGCGGCGGCGCCTCATTCGCACGACGCCGCGGCGCACTTCGAGCATCGGGACGGGTCGCGCGCTGCCGCGATCGACGATCACGCCGCCGCGGGTGACGATCACCGCGCGGAGCACGAGGGCTGGGATCGCTGCCCTGTAGGCACCGCGTTCGCGTTCGCGTTCGTCGCGCCGGATGCGCCGCTCGTGCTGCCGGCGCCGCCCGGTCCGCTTCCCGTCGACGATATCGCCGCGCTCGTTCTCCGAACGCTCGGCGGGGATTATCTCGCGCGCGCGCCGCCTCGCGTCTAGCCCACCTCCGACTTCCGGTTCGGCCGTCATGGCCCGCGTTTGCCGCGCGCGCCGTGCGAGCCGTCATCGAAGCTTTCCTCGAGGATGGACGACATGAGGCATTTCTCTTCTGCGTGGACGCTCGGCGCCCTCGCAGTGTTCGGCTCGGCTGCCGGAGGCGCCGAGGCCGAGCGCGCGGGCTTGCCGCTCGAAACCGTCGTCGTGACGGGACAGGAGACCGCGCTCGCGGCCGAGCGGGCGAGGGTGGCCCGTATTCCCGGCGGCGCGAGCGTCGTCGATATCGCGCTCGGGGAGCGCAGCGTCTCGAATCTCGCCGATGCGCTTCGCTATGTCCCCGGCGTCTGGTCGGCGAGCCATGCCGGCAACGACGGCATCTTCTTCTCGAGCCGCGGCTCGAATCTCGATGCGACCGATTGGGACATGAACGGCATCAAGCTCCTTCAGGACGGGCTGCCGATCACGAGCGCCGACGGGAACAACCACAATCGGATCGCCGATCCGCTCGCGGCACGCCACATGACGGTCGCGCGCGGCGCGAACGCGCTCGAGTACGGCGCGAGCACGCTCGGCGGGGCGATCGATCTCGTCACGCCGACCGGGCGGGACCACTCCGGCATCGATATCGCCGCGAACGCGGGCAGCCACGGCTTTGCGCTCGGCCGGTTCAGCGCCGGCATGAAGGTTCGCGAGCGCGTCGACGCGTTCGTCACCGTCGAGACGAAGGCGAGCGACGGATACCGCCGGCACGGCGGGCAGGACCGCGCGGGCGTCTATGCGAACGCCGGCGTCGAGCTCTCCGAGCGGCTGGCGACGCGTGTTTACATCGCCGCGCTTCGGATCGACCAGGAACTGCCGGGCGCGCTGACGCGGGCCGAGCTCGATGCCGATCCGACGGCCGCGAATCCGGCGGCCGTCGCGGGGCACTATCAGCGCAACGTCGAGGCGCGCCGCATCGCGAGCAAGACGAGCTGGGAGCTCGACGATCGCCGCCGTCTCGAGATCGGCGTCGCGTACGAGGAGCAGTCGCTGTTTCACCCGATCGTCTGGGCCGAGGTCGGCGGCGTCGAGGTCTTCAGCCTGCTGATCGATACGGATCATCGCGATATTGGCGCGACCGTGCGGTTCAGGCAGGACGTCGGCGCTCATTCGCTGCTCGTCGGGGTGAACCACGCGCGTAGCGACGTCGAAGGCGGCAATTTCCGCAACCTCGCGGGCCGACCGAACGGTCTGCGGGAACGCGTCGACAACGATGCCTCGAGCACCGAGCTCTTCGCGGTGGACCGAGTGAAGCTAGGCGAAGACCTGACGCTCGTGCTCGGCGCGCAGGCCGCCTGGGCGGCGCGCGACGTCGAAGTCGTCGCGGCCGGCAGCGGCGAAGCGCGCCGCCCCCGCGCCCGCTACTCGCGGATCAGCCCGCGTATCGGGATGCTGAAGGCGCTCGGGGACAACGCCACGCTCTACGGCAACGTCAGCCGTCTGTTCGAGCCGCCGACGAACTACGAGCTCGAGGACAACCGCGCAGGCGGCAGCGCGACGCTCGATGCGATGACCGGCACGGTCGTCGAGATCGGCGCGAGGCGCTCGCCGCACACGGACGCGGGGCTCTTCTGGGACGTCTCGCTGTACTACGCGGAGATCGACGACGAGATCCTCGCGGTCGAGGATCCGAACGCGCCGGGCACGAGCCTCGTGACGAACGTCGATCGGACGGTGCACGCGGGTCTCGAGGCCGTCGTCGGCGCGTCGTGGCCCGTCGGCTCGGGCGGATCGCTCGACCCGACTTTGAGCGTGACGCTGAACGAGTTCCGCTTCGACGGCGACCCGGTCTACGGCCGCAACGCGTTGCCCGCGGCGCCCGAGCACTTCGCCCGCGGCGAGCTGATCTATCGCAGTCCCGCGGGTTGGCATATCGGTCCGACACTCGACGTCGTCGGCAGGCGATGGGCGGACTTCGCGAACCGCTATCGAATCGAATCCCACGTGCTCGTCGGGCTGCGCGCCGGCTGGAACGACGAGCGCTGGCAGGTATTCGCCGAGCTGCGCAATCTCGCCGACCGCACGTACGTCGCGACGCATTCCGTTCGCGCCGCAGCGTCGCCGACCGATGCGATTCTGAATCCGGGAGAGCCGCGCTCGGCGTACGTCGGCTTCCGCGCTCGCTTCGAGTGAGCTTGCTACGACGAAGCGGGTGCGGCGCGATCGCGAAAGACGTGGCTCGGAGAGCCGCGAGCCGCGCGGCGGCCGGGAACCGGATGCATTGAAGCGCATCGACCGGCTATGACCGCCGTGGCGGAACGTCGGCCCGTCCTCCCCCCAGGGGCTTGCGTTTCCGCCTCGGCGGTCTTTCTCGTTGCGCAAGCGGCGCCAGGGCCGCGGACGATTCGAATATGACAATACCGACCGTCGAATCTCGAAAGAGCGCCTAAGCCTGCAGATCCGCGGCTACTTTCGAAGCCCGCGCTCGTGCCGGCGTTCACGAAGCGGTCACGCGCTCGTCACGTTCGCCGCGTCGCGTGGAAATTGTGCGCGCGGGGCGCTAGTCTTCGCACGCGAGCGAGTGCCATGGTTGACATGAGGCGGCTAATGACGAGATCAGCGAAGTGCTCCCGACCCACCGACGCGTCCGACGTGCCCGATGGCGGCATCGCCGGCAGCCGCTCGCTGACGGATCTGATCGACGCGTTGGGACGAGATGCCTTCACTCGCCGTTTGAAGCTCCAGCCGAAAGCGCGTCGGACGACGCTGCGGTCGGACGAGGAACGCTCCGACTGAGCGCTCCGCGCACGCTCAGCTCGGCACCGACTCCGAGAAGACGTTCAGCACGACGACGCCGGCGACGATCAATCCGATCCCGATCAGTGCCGGCAGGTCGAGCCGCTGTCCGAACAGCAGCCAAGCGATGATCGAGACGAGGACGATGCCGACGCCGGACCAGACGGCATAGGCGATCCCGACCGGGATCGTGCGCAAGCTGAGCGCGAGCAGATAGAACGCCGCGCCGTACCCGCCGACGACGAGGACGGTCGGGCCGGTCCTCGAGAAGCCTTCGCTCGCTTTGAGCGCGGAGGTCGCGATCACCTCGCACACGATCGCCGCTGAAAGAAGCCACCAGTGTTTCATGTCGTGCCGACTCGGTTCCGCCGGGCGGCCAGCATAGCCGACGCCGCTCGGCCTCGCGTCCAGGCGCATTTCCATCTAGTATCGAAACTACCCGGGGCCGGCGGAAGCTCGGGGGCGAACGTCGCCGCGAAGGCATCTCGAGGGGGGAAGGACTCATGAGGAACGGCGCACTCGGCGCGTGCGCGCTGGCCGTAGCTTCGGTGCTCGCCGCGCCGGTCGAGGCTCAACATATTCCGGATCCGGGGTTCGAGAGCGTCGGTCGGGGAGCGCCGCTCGTTGCGGATCTCAACGAGTACCACATGACCGGCGCGACGGTGCGGCGAAGCATCGGCGATCCGGCGATGCGGATCCGGAACGTGCCGGAGGACCCGCGCCGCGAGGAGGACGGCTTCATCGGCGCGGCCCGCAACGGCACGGTGCCGGAAGGTATCGAGCCGCCAGAGGTCGATATCTTCACGACCAAGGATTTCTACAAGGACCGTGAGCTCTGGAGCGATCCGCGCTACTTCCGCTGCAACAGCTCGGCCGCGATCGAGGATCTCTGGGGCGGCAACCGTCAGGGGCTGATCGGTGACGATCCTCCGGCGTCCGCGCCGTGGGGATACTGCGACCGTGATTATCCGCGCGAAGCGATCGTGAGCCCGTATCCGTTCAAGACCGCGCAGGAGCACTACGAGGCGCTGCTCGAGGAGACGAGGGCGCGAGGCGGCCCGACCGAGCATACGTACGCGACCGTTCCCGGCGAGTGGACCGGCGTCTACCGCCATCCCGCATTCACGGCGAACAACCAGTACTGGTTTCGCATGCGGCACGTGCAAGTCCCGACGATCCTGTCGCTGCTGACGCCGGAGTATCAGAAGCGGATGGTGCAGGAGGCGTTTCATCACGCGAATACCAACAAGCCGCAGTGGCCGTCGCAGTACTGCTGGCCCGAAGGGTTCTTGCGCCGTTGGCACGAGGCCGCGGTTTGGGAGCACTATGTGACGGTCACGCCCGAGCTCGTGCAGATCCTCGCCGGCGTCGCGCGCAACTTCATCACGAATATCCACATCGGGCGCGAGTTCAAGATGGACGGCGTCGTGCCGTACCTCAGCGAGCAGGTGCCGCGCTGGTACGGCGAGACGATCGGCTTCTGGGACGGCGACGTGCTGATCACGTGGACGTCGAATATCCAGGGCTGGATGACGCACGCGGCGTTCGAGCACTCGAGCATGATGCAGTCGATCGAGATCTACTCGCCGAACCGCGACGAGGACGGGAACTTCGTCGGGCTCAATCACGAGGCGATCCTGTACGACCCCGAGGCACTCGTCGAGCCCGTCAGGATCGTGCGCAACTTCGAGAAGATCGGCGACTATGCCGATGCGGACGTGACGCCGTACGTGTTCATCGAATGCGTGCAGACGATCTTCCCGATCGAAGGTACGTCGACTCCAGTCTCGCCGGGTCAGATCATCGACCTCGAGGTGCTCGACATGTACGGCCGGCCGTGGGCATACCTCTGGGAGAAGTACTGGGAGCAGGGGATGGAGCGGCCGGCCGACGCGGATATCTTCAGCTTCGAGTGAGCCGGGGCCTGCGTCGGTCTCCGTTCGCGCGGAGGCCGGCGCCGACGCGGCGCGCGTGACCGTTCGCGCGGCGCAAGAGTCTTACGCCGGCGGCGCCGCTCAGTCGATCGAGTCGGGGTCGAAGCCGATGCCCTCCCAGCCGTCCGACGGGCGGACGATCGAAAGCATCTGTAGGCGGGGGCTGCCGTTGCGCGCGCGGCGGCCCGTGACGACGACGATGTCGCCGGGCTTCAGATCGTCGTGCTTCCACCCGCGGCGGTCGAGAATGTTTCTCGGATAAGTCTCGGCCTCCCAGAGCACGCGGTCGGCATCCTCGAAATAGACGCGGCTGTGCGGGTTCTGATACCAGACCTCCGTCACGGTGCCCTCGATCGTCTCGATCCTCTCGGGATCGTATTCGCGCACGAACGAGTGGTGAGCGTGCGCGGTCGCGATCATGCCAGCCATTCCAAGCGTCCATGCGATACAGCGCTTGCGCATCATCACCTTTCTCCTCGCGGGCCGCCGGCGGCCGGAACGTGCTCGCGCACGATGCATTCGTAGTCCTTGATCTCCTCGTCGAAGCGGCCGTAATGCTTCGTGACGCTCCAAGGGTTCGCGTAATAGACCGGATCGTTGATGACGATCTCGACCTGCATCCGCTCGCCGTCGTCGAGCAGCGTTAGCCGCTCGACGAGCCGAAGCCGGTCCGAGTAGGGCATGCCTTGCGGACGCAAATAGCCGGGCTCGAGATTCGCGGTCTCGATCACGAGCGTGTCGCCGTCGAAACGGCCGATCGAATGCCCCATCAGCGTCGGATACGAGTCCGGGTGCCCACGTCCGTCGAGATAAACGCGCCGCACCTGGTGGTCGTACTCGTACAGCATCGTGATTCGATCGCGCTGTTGAATGATCTCGAACGGAAGCGGCGCGGACAGGATGCGGCCGAGCGGCACGATGCACCCGTACGAAGGGTCTTCCTCGGGGTGCGCGGCCCAGTATGCCTGCGCCGCACGTCCTGCCTCGGAGTACGGCGGCTCGAGCGGCCATTCGTCCGTCGACCACGCCTCGGACATCCACGTCCCTGAGAAGTCCGGCACGTCGTCGTCGGCAGCCCGCGAGACGCGTTCCTGCGGTATCGCCGCGCCGACGAGCGCCATGCTTGCGGCGAGCGCGATCGGTGCGAGAGCGCGGCGCCGGGTCACGATCGTCATCATCGCTTCTCCGCTTCGATCCTCGGTGATGGAGCTTACGCATCGCACCCGCGGCGGACCATCAACGCGCGCTATTCAGCCGA
Organism: uncultured Gammaproteobacteria bacterium; assembly: GCA_964388365.1. Taxonomy (GTDB): domain Bacteria; phylum Pseudomonadota; class Gammaproteobacteria; order Steroidobacterales; family Rariloculaceae; genus ZC4RG20. The sequence goes on from CAYMAF010000025.1 coordinate 18,153, forward strand.
TAGCCTGCGGGTGTCGCTCGGAGGGCCGCTGCCGGTGCGCCGCGTCGCCCGATACGCGGGGCGAGCCGCGCGGAACGGAGAAGGGTTCTTGCCGGCCGCGAACGACGCGACGTGCGGGAGCGAGGAGCCGGTGGCGGAGCGCGTCGCGACGAGGCCCGTGCGCGGGGACGCAGCGTGCGGGCGATGGCTCGCTCAGCCGGCCGGTGCGATCTTCAGCAGCTCGCCGTCCGGCTCGTCGGTCACGACGTACAGCGCGCCGTCCGGGCCCTGCCGGACGTCGCGGATCCGGCGGCCGCGGTCGTCGAGCAGATGCTCCTCACCGGTGACGCGATCGTTCTCGAGCGTCAGGCGCACGAGGCGCGCGTCTTTGAGGCCGCCGATGAACAGGCTCCCCTGCCACTCGGGAAACGCGTCGCCGCTGTAGAACTGGGCGCCGGACGGTGCGATCACGGGATCCCAGTAGTAGATCGGCTGCTCGTAGCCTTCGCGTTGCGTGACCGCGCCTTCGATCGGCACGCCGGAGTATTCCTCGCCGTACGTGACGACCGGCCAGCCGTAGTTCTTGCCGGGCTCGATCAAGTTCAGCTCGTCGCCTCCCTGCGGGCCGTGATCGACGATCCAGAAGCGCCCTTGCTCATCGAATGCCGCGGCCTGGACGTTCCGATGACCCAACGTCCAGATCTCCGGCAGCGCGCCGGGCTCGCCGATGAACGGATTGTCGTCGGGGACCGAGCCGTCGGGATGGATACGGACGATCTTGCCCATGTGGCTGCCGAGGTCCTGCGCCTGCGGCCGCATCGCGAGATCCGAGCGCTCGCCGAGCGTGACGAGCAGCGTCCCGTCGGACGGATCGAACGCGAGCCGGGAGCCGAAATGAAGTCGGCCGTCGTATGCGGGCATTGCGCGAAAGATCACCTCGACGTCCTCGAGCGCGCGGCCGTCGTCAGAGAGCCGAGCACGGGCGACGCTCGTCGCGTTGCCGCCGTCGCGGGCCTCCGAGAAGCTGAAATAGATCATGCGGTCGGCGTCGAACTCCGGGCTGAGCGCGACGTCGAGCAAGCCGGCCTGCTCGCCGGTCACGACCTCAGGGACGCCGTCGATCGGCTCGGACAGTTCGCCGTCGGGCGAGACGATGCGCATTCTGCCGGGGCGCTCGGTCACGAGCAGGCGGCCGTCCGGCAGCGGCTCGACGGCCCACGGATGCTCGAGGCCCTCCGCGAGCACGATCACGTCGAACTCGACTTCGGATTCGACGGCGCACGCACGCGTCTGCTCCGGGAAGGCCGGACGCTGCTCGGGCACGTTCGGCGGACGAGTCTCGAGCGGCATGCAGTCGGCGCTCCTCGACGGCTCGATGACGGCGACGCGCTCGTCGTCGTCGCTCTGGGCTTCGGCGACGCCGTAAGATCCGAGCGCAACGGCGACGATCGCCCCGAGCCGTACCGCACCCAACGCCGCGGATATCGTGCGCTTCGTCATGATCGCTCCTTCGATCGCAGCGGACTTTCCGAGCTCGACGGACGTCACGATCTCAGTCTGAAAGCCGGTCCGGACGGCAAGCAATAGGGGCGTGTCCCGGCGAGACGAGCGACTCGAGCGGCACTCCGACGCGCTCGGCACGGAGCGCGGCGGAGGCGCGCGGCGGAAACCGCGACGCGCGCCGTCCGCGGTCCCACGAGGCTTCAGTGCGTGAGCGCGTAAACGACGAAGTTCACGCCGAGCCGGAGGCCGAGATTCGCCGCCTCGGCCGGATAGCGCGGGTCGTCGGCCCATTGCCAGCTATCGGGCGTATCGTTGTTGAATCCGATCAGCACCATCAGCCTGCCGTCGTCGTCGGAAACGCCGCGCCAGCGCGGCACCGCGCCGTCGCTGAGATAGCCGGAGCCGCCCCATAGCAGCGACCCCATGTGCGGGATCTGGACGTTCGTTCCGTTCGGGATGTCGTAGACGATGTGAAAGACCGGATGATCGTCGGTCAGATTCTCGATCGGCCGATCCGGGAAGACGCGCCGCATGCCTTCCTCGAAGCCGTACCAGGAGCTCGAGCCGAAAAAGCTGTCGAAATACAGGAAGCCGCCGCGCAGCAGGTACTCGCGAAGCTTCGCGGCCTGCGCGTCGGTCAGATCCCAGTTGCCGGCGAGCCCGACGAGCATGAACGGCCAGTAATAGGGGTCGTCGCCGTCGTCGAGATTCACCGGCTGCTCGACCGAGCGCACGTCGGTGCGCGTGAACCGGCGCAGCAGCTCCGCGAGCGTGCGATCGCCTTTCGGATAGTCGACGGCCCAATGCGTGCCGCCGCGCTCCCATAGGCTCCGCAGCGCGAAGCCGAGCCCGCGGCTCGGATACATGAGCCGGCCGACGACGAACTCCGCGGGCACGTCGTAATCGGGCGGCAGCGCCGCTTGCCCGTCGTAGCCTTCGAAGCTGTGGTAGACGCGGAACTCTCGCTGGGCGAGCGCGTCGCCGCCGGCTACGAGCAGCGCTGCGGCGAAGGCCGAAAACACGAATGAGCGCGCGAAACCGATCCGCATGAATGTTCTCGTCGTGACGAAGGCTTTCGTGCGGGTGCCGTGCGGCATATCGCGAGACGTCCCGAGATGCCGCCGCAGCTCGCTTCTTCCGTTCGCAAGTCTATCCAAAATACGAGCCGACCCGCCAACTGTCCGGGCACGGAAGCGCCGCGGCTCTCATTCCTCCCGAAGCGCTTCCATCGGCGTCGTGCGGAACACCTCGCGGCTCGCGGAAAGGCCGATCGCCGCGGACAGCGCGGCGACGGCCAACGCGAGACCGACGATCGGTGCGAGGGTCGCCTCGAAGGCCACGTCGAACAGGAAACGCGCGAGTGCCCAGCTCGCCGCGAGCGCGAGCAGCGTGCCGACGATCGCGGCGAGCAGCCCGAGCAGCGCATACTCGCTCGCGAGGATCGTGCCGATCTGCCGGCGGGTCGCGCCGAGGGTCTTGAGCAGCACGCTCTCGCGGATCCGCTCGAGCCGTCCGGTCGCGACGGACCCGAGCAGCACGACGAAGCCCGTCGCGACCGAGAACGCGGCGAGGAAACGGATCACGAGCGAGACCCGGCCGATGATCTCGTCGAGCGCGGCTTGGACGAGCGTGAGATCGATCAGCGAGACGTTCGAATGGCTCGCGACGACGTCGCGCTGCGCTGCGCCGCGCGCCTCGGCGGTCTCGCCGCGCGCGAGCAGCACCCACGTCTGCGGCGCGTGCCGCAGCGCGTCGGGCTCGAAGACGGCGAAGAAATTCGGCTCGAGACGCGCCCAGTCGACTTTCCGGAGCGACGTCACGACGGTCGGGATCGTCACGCCTTGCACGTCCCAGTCGATCCGGTCGCCGATCGCGACGCCGAGGTCCCGCGCGATATCCTGCTCGAGCGAGACGGCATACGGCGCGCTGCCGCGCTCGACGCCTCGCTCGCTCCACCATCGGCCCGCGACGAGCCGCTCGGAATCGGTCAGCGTTTCGCGGAACGTCGAGCGGTATTCGCGGCGCACGGCCCAGCGCCTGGGCCCGGCTTCGCGGCCGTCGGCCGTCTCCCGGACCGCAGCGCCGGAGCCGGTCGCCGTAGCGTCGTCGAACTCGTCATCGAAGCGGCGGACCGGCTCGCCGTTCACGGCCGAGATGCGCATCGAGACGAGCGGAACGCTGTCGAGGACGTCGACGCCTTGCTCGGCGAGGAGGGCCCGCACCGGCTCGATCTGGTCGATCTGGACGTCGAGCAGAACGAGGTTGAAGCGGCTCTCGGTATCGACCGTCAGCGGGCGCAGGAGATTGGCCTGCGTCAGCGCGAGCGTCGCGATCAGGAACGTGCCGAAGCCGAGCGCGAGCACGACGGCGGCCGTCTGATTCCCCGGCCGGTGCAGATTAGCGATGCCCTGGCGCACCGTATACGGGAGCCCGGCGCGCGGCGGGCGGCGCAGCAGGCTCGCGCCGGCATGTGCCGCGAGCCAAAGCGCGAGCAGCGTGATGCCGATGCTGGCGGCGATGCCGACGCCGGCGACGACGCTTTGCGCCTGGTAAACGATCAGCGCGACCACGCCGACGACGAGCGCGATCGTCGTGCCGACGCGGAGCCGATCCTGACCTCGCGGTGCGAGCGGCTCGACGCGGCGCCTGAGCGCTCTGAGCGGCGACACGGTGCGGATCTCGAGCAGCGGCAACAGCGCGAACGCGAGCGCGGTCGCGACGCCCGCGGCGAGGCCGGTCACGGCCGCGGGCCCGTCGACGCGGATCGGCACGTCGACAGGCAACAGGCCCGTCAGCATCCGCGGCAGCACCCATTGCACGAGCGCGCCGAGCAGCACGCCGACGAGCGCGCCGGCGAGCCCCATCACGGCGGCCTGCAGCAGGTAGAGCGCGAGCACCTGGCGCGATGTCGCGCCGAGGCAGCGCAGCACCGCGATGCCGTCGATCTTGCGGCTCATATATGCGCTCATCGCGCTCGCGACGCCGATTCCGCCGAGCAGCAGTGCGAAGACGCCGACGAGCCCGAGGTAGCGGCCGAGCATGCCGAGCGCCGCGTCCATCTCCTCCTGCTGCTCTCGCAGCGTGCGCGATCGCACGCGCTCGGCGCGCCAGATCGGCCGGTAGCCGTCGTCGATCGTCTCGGCGAGCCCGGGCTCCGGCACGCGGAGGAAGGCCTCGTACGTGACGCGTGCGCCGTAGCCCAGGAGCTCCGTCTCGTCGAGATACTCGGCGGGGATGAACACGCGCGGCGCGAACGACGAGGCGATCTCGATGTCGCCGGGCATGCGGCGCAGCTCGCCGACGATTCGAAAGCGCGCCTTGCCGATCTCGATCGTGTCGCCGATCTCGGCCCCGAGCGCGACGAGCAGCGCGGGATCGACGACGGCATGGCGGTCGTCGTGCAGCGTCGCCCATCGTCCGGCCGGCGCGGTCTCGATCGTGCCGTAGAACGGAAAGCCGGGCTCTGCCGCGCGCACCTGCACGAGCCGGGCCGCGCCGGAGTCCGCGTGCCGTGCCATCGATGCGAACGACGTGACGTGCGCGACGTCGATGCCGTCCCGCGCGAGTGTCTCGAGCACCTCGGTCGTGCGGGGACCGAACGGCTCGCGGCTCTGGAGCTGCATGTCCGCGCCGAGCATCGCGCGCGCCTCGGCACTCATCTCGCGCTGCATCGTCGACGCGAAACCCTGCACCGCGACGAGCGCGGCGACGCCGAGGGAGATCGCCGACAGGAATAGGAACAGCCGCCGCCGCGCGAAACGGCTCTCGCGGAAGGCGAGAGACACGAGCCGGCGCGCCGTCATGCGGCCGCGCTGTCGGAGACGATCGCGCCGTCCGCGAGCCGGATCGTGCGCCGCGCCCGCTCCGCGAGCAGAGGGTCGTGCGTCACGAGGACGAGGGTCGTGCCGCGCTCGCGGTTCAGCTCTTCCATTAGCGCGACGATGCCTTCACCGGTGCCCGCGTCGAGATTCCCGGTCGGCTCGTCCGCGAACAGGATCCTCGGCTCGTGGACGAACGCGCGCGCGAGCGCGACGCGCTGCT
>CAYMAF010000026.1:0-23655 GCA_964388365.1 uncultured Gammaproteobacteria bacterium
CCTGACGGCGTCGCTTTCGCGGTGCTGCTGATGAACGCGGCCGTGCCGTTGATCGACCGGTACACTCGGCCACGCATCTACGGACATGGCGAACGGTAACGCGCTCAAGACGCTGGGCTTCGTCGCGCTCGTCGCCGTCGGCGCCGCGGTGCTCGTGACCGGCAGCTACGAGCTGAGCCACGAGCGGATCGCCGAGAACGAACGCGAACGTCTGCTCCGAAGCCTTTCGAGCGTGCTCGATCCCGAGCTGCGCGATCACGACCTTGCGCCGACGCATCTGACCGTCAGGGACCGCGAGCTGCTCGGGACGGACGAGCCGGTCGACGTGTTCGTGATCACCGAGGCAGGGCTTCCTGAGGCGGTGATACTCGTGCCGACCGCGCCCGACGGGTACAACGCGCCGATTCGGCTGCTCGTCGGCTTGTCGCCGGACGGCGTGGTGAGCGGCGTACGTGTGCTGAGCCACCGTGAGACCCCGGGTCTCGGCGACGCGATAGAGCTGCGCAAGTCCCGCTGGATTTTGCAGTTCGACGCGAAACGCCTCGGCGATCCGCCCGCCGAGCTTTGGGCCGTCACGAAGGAGGACGGAGCGTTCGACGGGTTGACCGGGGCGACGGTCACATCCCGCTCGGTCATCAGAGCCGTACGCAATGCGCTGGTATACTTCGAGCGCCATCGCGACGAGGTTTTCGCGTCGGCGGCACGCATCGCGGCCGAGGCGGACGAGTGAGGCACGGCGAACGAAAATGAACGAGCTCAACCGAACCTTTCGTTCGGGCTTATGGACGAGCAATCCGGCGCTCGTCCAGCTGCTCGGTCTTTGCCCGCTGCTTGCGATTACGACGACGGCCGTGAACGGCTTCGCGCTCGGCGTCGCGACGACGGCCGTGCTCGTCGTGACGAATTCGATGATCTCGCTCGTGCGGGGCGCGCTCATGCCCGTCGTGAGAATTCCGCTGTTCGTGCTGATCATCGCATCGCTCGTGACCTGTATCGACTTGTTGACGAACGCTTTCCTGCATGATCTCCACGAGGTGCTCGGCTTGTTCATCCCGCTGATCGTCACGAATTGCGCGATCCTGGCCCAAGCGGAGACGGTCGCGAGCCGGCAGCCGGTCCTCGTCTCGGCGGCCAGCGGTCTCGCCGCGGGATTGGGCTTCTGCGCCGTGCTCGTCGCGCTCGGCGCGCTGCGCGAAATCGCTGGCCAAGGCACCCTGCTCGCAGGCACTGGGCTGTTGCTTGCGGCTGACGAGGATCCGTTCCGCATCGAGCTGCCCTTCGGCGGCGTTCTTGCCGCCGTTCTCCCGCCTGGCGCATTCTTCGGACTCGCTGTGCTGCTCGCGCTTCGCAATCTGCTCGCGCGTGACGAACCGGGCGCAGAACGTCTCCCAATGACGGAGGAGCCGGCCGGCGCGGCCGAGCGTTCAGCGCATTGAACGCCGCAAAGCGCCGGCAGATCTTCGAGCGGCTGGCACGGCACAATCCGAATCCGACGACCGAGCTTGAGTACTCGACACCGTTCGAGCTGCTCGTCGCCGTGATTCTCTCGGCTCAAGCCACGGACGTAGGCGTGAACAAGGCGACCGCGAAGCTCTTTCCGGTCGCAAACACTCCCGAAAAGATGCTCGAGCTCGGCGAGGAGGGCCTGAAACGCTATCTCGCGACGCTAAACTTCTTCAACACCAAGGCGGCGAATCTCATCAAGACGTGCAAGGCGCTCATCGAACGGCACGGTGGCGAGGTCCCACGAGATCGCGAAGCGCTGGAGTCGCTGCCGGGCGTCGGACGCAAGACGGCGAACGTGGTCCTGAACACGGTATTCGGCGAGCCGACCATCGCCGTCGACACGCATATCTTTCGCGTCGCGAACCGTACGGGCCTCGCGCCCGGCGCAACGCCGAGAGAAGTCGAAGACAGGCTGATGCGTGTGACTCCGGACGAGTACAAGAAGAACGCGCATCATTGGCTGATCCTGCACGGCCGCTACGTCTGCAAGGCGCGCAAGCCCAACTGCCCCGAGTGCGTGATCGTCGATCTTTGCGAGTACCGAGCGAAGACCACGCTCGTCGACCAATAACGGCACCCGCGCGGCCTCGTTCACGGCGGCGGTGCGGTGCTCCAACCTCCGCGGTATCGGCGCGACTCGACCGATAGCAGCCGTCTGATCCACGCCTCGGCGGAGGGACAGTCGTGATCGTCGAGCACCGTCGGATCCGGCTCCGCGTCGTCGCTGCGATAGCCGCACCGCGGAATGACCCGCCCGTCGGGTCGTTTGAACTCATAACGGCCGTCCGCGAGACGCTCTATCGAGTAACCGCCCTCGTGCACGAGCCGGTGATGCTGCGTGCACAGCAGCAGCGTGTTGTCGATATCCGTCTTCCCGCCGTCGACCCAATGCACGAAGTGATGCCCCTCGATATAGAGCCGATGGCTGCACCCCGGGAACGAGCATCCGCGATCTCTCGCCCACAATGCGCGGCGCAGCCCCGCCGACACGACGCGGTATTTGCGGCCTAGATGCAGAGGGTGACCGCGAGCGTCGCTCGTGACGACGCTGACGCTGCAATCGCAAGCGAGCCGTCTGATCGTCTCGATCGGCAGCTCCGACCGTCCATCGCCTCCGCGGAGGGCCGACTCGTCGACGTGCACGACGAGCTGATAGTGATCGGGCGGCGCCCCATCCGTCCGCGCATGACCTGAGCCGCTCGACTCCGCCGCGTCGTCGTTCTCGGCGGACGCGGCTGCCTTCCGCGCGAGATAGGCTTTCGCCACGGCGACGAGCGCATCCGCCTGCTGGGCGTGCCATCCGTCGCACCCTTCGAACTCGGGCCCTTTGATGCCGACCGCGCGTACCGCCTTCTCGACGGCCCGCACGACGAGCTCCCCATCATCGAGCGGCAGCTCGACGCTGATCGTCATCGCGCCCCGTGACGGATTACGAAACACGCGCAGCGCTCGGCGAACCCACGCCTCCCGCGCGACTTCCGCCGCTTCCGGCCGAATATTGCGGACCTCGCGCGACCACTCCTCGACCTGTGCGGCCGTCGCACCGAGCGCGTAGTCGAGCGCCTCCGCCTCGTTCGAAGCGTTCGCGACGCGCGTCAGCGCGCGGACCTTCGAATACGACAACCGACCCTTACGAAATGCCTCGGAAATCGCGGGAAGACTACGCAGCGCATGCGCGACTCGTACTCTCTCTCGCGCGGCCGACGGACCGATGCCGACCCGCCACGCGAGCCACTCGGCGCAGCTCTTGAACCCCCATTTCGCCCAGCCGAGCCGATCATCGAACTCGCGAACCAGCACCAGCATGCGATACTCGACCGCATCCAGGTGGCTTGCGAGCCGCCGAATTGCGGCGTCGAGGTCGTCGACCGAGATCAACGGGCCGTCGGCCTCGCCTGTCTCGCTCTGAACGGACATCGAAACCTCGGGTTTGCCAGCCGGCGGTCAGTATGTCCCCGCCCGCGCCGGGCTTCTCTCCCCGAATCGCGCCCCTATCGAGAGAAATCTAACGCTTCGGCACGTAGAGATCGGTCACCGTGCCGGCGGCGACTTCCGCCGCGAACGCGACGGTCTCGGACAAGGTCGGATGCGGGTGCACGGTAAGGCTGATGTCCTCGGCGTCGCATCCCATCTCGATCGCGAGCGCGGCCTCGGAGATCAGGTCCCCCGCATTCGGACCGACGATACCTGCGCCGATCAGCCGCCTCGTCGCCCGATCGAACAAGAGCTTCGTCATGCCGTCGGCGCGTCCGAGCGTCAACGAGCGCCCGCTCGCGGCCCACGGAAAAACCCCCTTGTCGTACTCGACCCCGTTCGCTTTCGCCTCGTCTTCGGTGAGGCCGACCCATGCGACCTCGGGATCCGTATACGCGACGGCCGGGATCACCCGCGCATCGAAATAGCTCTTCTCGCCGGCCGCCGCCTCGGCCGCGACCTTACCTTCGTGCGATGCCTTGTGCGCGAGCATCGGCTGTCCGACGATGTCGCCGATCGCGAAGATATGCGGCACGTTCGTCCGCATCTGCTTGTCGACCTGGATGAAGCCACGCTCGTCGACTGCAACGCCGGCAAGCTCCGCGTCGATGACGCCGCCGTTCGGCCGCCGCCCGACCGCGACGAGCACGCGCCCGTAAACCTCTTCGCCGTCGGGCGCCTGATCGCCGTCGAAGCGCACCGCGATACCGTCCTCGCGCGCGCTCGCACCGACGACCCGAGTCCCGAGCATGATCGCCTCGCAGCGCGCCGCGAGACGCTTCTCGAGCGGACGCACGAGATCGCGATCGCACCCGGGGATCAGCGTCTTCGTCAGCTCGACGACCGAGACGCGCACACCGAGCGCCTCGTAAACGGTCGCCATCTCGAGCCCGATGATCCCGCCGCCGACAACGAGCAGCCGTTCCGGCAGTTCCTCGAGCTCGAGCGCTCCGGTCGAATCCATGATGCGCGGATCGTCGGGCATCCCCGGCAGTCGCACGGGCTCGGACCCCGCCGCGATGATGCATTGGTCGAACTCGACGGTCTCCGTCTCGCCGTCCCGCTCCACCGCGATCGAATTCGGCCCCGTGAATCGCCCGACGCCGTGCACGACGCGGACGTTACGCTGCTTCGCCATGCCGCCGAGGCCGCGCGTAAGCTGACCGACGACGTCGTTCTTCCAGCCGCGGAGCTTCGCGGGATCGATTCGAAGCGAACCGAACTCGATGCCGCGGGCGGCCATCTCCTTCGTCTCCTCGATGACCCGCGCCGCGTGAAGCAGTGCCTTCGACGGAATGCAGCCGACGTTGAGGCAAACGCCCCCGAGCGTCGGCCAGCGCTCGATCAGCGTCACGTCGAGCCCGAGGTCCGCGGCACGAAACGCCGCGGTATAGCCGCCCGGCCCTGCGCCAAGGACGGCGATCCTCCGGCCGCCCGCGCTCCGAGGAACGGCCGCGGCACGCTCGGCGACGCCGCCGACGGGCGTCCGGCCGCTATCGGCAGACGACGGACGCGTCTCGCGAGCTTCCGGCGCGGCATCCGAAGCGGCCGTCTCGACGTCGGCGCCGCCGTCCTCGGACGGCGCGGCTTCGCTATCGGCAGCCTCGAGCGTGACGATCACGTCTCCCGTCGAGACCTTGCTACCCGCCTCGACGGCGACCGACACGACGGTCCCTCCGCTCGGCGACGGCACGTCCATCGTCGCCTTGTCCGTCTCGAGTGTGACGAGCGGATCGTCCTTCTCGATGCGGTCGCCCGGCGCGACGTGCACCTCGATGACATCGACGGCGTCGAAATCACCGAGATCGGGAACGCGAACTTCCGTGCCGCTCACGGGATCGCCTCGACGAGCCGGTCGACCTCGCCAAGCACCGCGGCGAGACGCGTCGTGAAGCGCACGGCATCGGCGCCGTCGATGACCCGATGGTCGTACGACAGCGAGAGCGGCAGCATCAGCCGGGGCACGAAGCCGCCCTCCTTGAAGACCGGACGCCACTGACTGCGAGAGACGCCGAGTATCGCGACCTCGGGGGCGTTGATGATCGGCGTGAAGAACGTTCCGCCGATCGAGCCGAGGCTCGATACGGTGAACACGCCGCCCTGCATGTCGTCCGGCCGAAGCTTGCCTTCGCGCGCGCGCGCCGAAAGCTCGCCGAGCTCCTCGGCGATCTCGTAGATATCCTTACGATCGACCTCGCGAATCACCGGCACGACGAGCCCGTTCTTCGTATCGACCGCGAAGCCGAGATGCGTGTAGCGTTTGATCACGAGGCTCTGGCCGTCGGCCGCGAGCGACGACTTGAAGTGCGGGAATTCCTCAAGCACGAAAGCGCACGCCCGCAAGATGAACGCGAGCGGCGTGAGCCTGATGCCGCGTTCCTCGGCCTGCGGCTTCAGCGCGTTGCGCATCTCCTCGAGCGCGGTGATATCGGCCTCGTCGTGCTGCGTGACGTGCGGCAAATTGACCCAGCTCGCGTGCAGCCGCGCACCGGAGATCCGCTGGATGCGGCTCAACGGCTTGTGCTCGATCTCGCCGAACTTCGCGAAGTCGACCTCGGGTACGGAAGGCAGCGCCGCCCCCGCTCCCGCGCCGCGGCTCAACACTTCCTTGACATAGGCTTTGACGTCTTCGGCCCGCACGCGGCCTTTCGCGCCCGTGCCGCGAACGCGGCCGAGATCGACGCCGAGCTCACGCGCGAGCTTGCGCACCGACGGGCTCGCATGCGCGCGGGCAAACGAGGCCTCGTCGATCGGACCGGGCGCGGCGACGCCGATCGGCGCGCGCTCGCGCGCCGCGGCGGCGGCCGGCGCTCTGGGCTCGGCGGGCGGCGCCTCGCGAGTCTGCGACGGCCCCGATGCGGCGGCGCCGGCCGACGCGCCCGCTTCCGACGCCGGACTCGCGAGCGACGGCTTCAATAGCAAAATCACGTCGCCGGCCGAGACATGATCGCCGGTCTTGACCTTCAGCTCCGCGATGACGCCGGGCTCGGGGGCCGGCACATCCATCGACGCCTTCTCGGTCTCGAGCGTGATCAGCCCCTGCTCGGCCTCGACCTCGTCCCCTTCGGCGACGAGCACGTCGATGATCTCGACCTCGGCGAAATCGCCCAGCTCCGGCACGACGACTGGACGCAGCGGCACGTCTCCTGCATCGCCGGCACCGCCGCCCTGCGCCGCCGGCTCGCCGGCAGCATCGGCGCCGGCCGCGGCGGCCGCTCCTGCCAGGGCCGCGGGCGGCGCCCCGCCGTCGCCTCGCGGCGCGTCCTCGCGCGCTGCACCGTCGGCCTGGCCAACATCGTCCGCCGCGGCTTCGCCGTCGACGATCATCAGCACGTCGCCGACCGACACGCGATCGCCGACCGACACTTTGATCTCGACGACCGAGCCCGCAGCCGGCGACGGTACGTCGACCGTCGCTTTCTCGGTCTCGAGGCTGACGAGCGGGTCCTCCGGCGCCACGCGGTCGCCGACCTTCACAAGGATCTCGCTGATCTCGACGTCGGAGACGTCACCGAGATCGGGTACCGAAATTTCCACGAATATCTGCGCCTACGCTAAAGCGTCACCGGATCGGGCTTCTCGGGATCGATGCCGAGCTCGCGGATCGCGCCGTCGACGACCTTGTGCTCGATCGCACCGTCGTCGGCAAGCGCCTTCAGCGCCGCGACGACGATCGAGTTCTGGTCCACCTCGAAGAACTCTCGAAGCGCCTTGCGGCCGTCGCTGCGCCCGTATCCGTCGGTTCCGAGCGTCACGTAACGGCCCGGCACCCACTGACGGATCTGATCCGGCACGGTCTTCATATAGTCGGTCGCGGCGATGAACGGCCCCTTCTGACCCGCGAAACAGCTCGAGACGTAGCTCGTCTTCGGCTCCGTAAGCGGATGCAGCTCGTTCCACCGTTCGACCGCGAGCGCCTCGCGCCGCAGCTCGCTGAAGCTCGTCACGCTCCAGACGTCGGCGTCGACGCCGAACCGCTCGTCGAGCAGCTTCGCCGCAGCCTGCACCTCGCGAAGGATCGTGCCGGAGCCCATCAGCTGCACGCGCGGCCTTCCCTTCTTCGAATCACCGCCGCGCTCGAGCAAGTACATGCCCTTCAGGATGCCTTCGGTGACGCCCTCGGGCATCGGCGGGTGCACGTAGTTCTCGTTCATGCAGGTGATGTAATAGAAGATGTTCTCCTGCTCCGCGCACATCCGCCGCATGCCGTCCTGAACGATCACGGCGAGCTCGTACGCATAGCACGGATCGTACGCGCGGCAGTTCGGCACAGTCGTCGCCACCAGCTGGCTATGGCCGTCCTGATGCTGCAGCCCCTCGCCGGCGAGCGTCGTACGGCCTGCCGTCCCGCCGATCAGAAAGCCGCGCGCCTGCATGTCGCCGCCAGCCCAAATGAAGTCGCCGATCCGCTGGAAGCCAAACATCGAGTAGAACAGGAAGAACGGGATCATCTGCACGCCGTGATTCGAGTACGACGTGCCGGCCGCGAGCCACGAGCAGAACGACCCGGCCTCGTTGATACCCTCCTGCAGGATCTGTCCCTTCTTGTCCTCTCGATAATACGTGAGCTGATCCGCGTCCTGCGGCGTATAGAGCTGGCCGAGCGGAGAGTAGATGCCGACCTGCCGGAACATCCCTTCCATGCCGAACGTGCGCGCCTCGTCGGGAACGATCGGCACGATTCGCGGCCCAATCTCCTTGTCGCGCAGCATCGCGGTCAGCATGCGCACGATCGCCATCGTCGTCGAGATCTCGCGATCGCCGGAGCCTTCGAGCTGCGTCTTGAAGAACTCGAGCGGCGGCGTCTCGAGCTTCTCGGCCTTCGTGCGGCGCGCGGGCAGGAACCCGCCGAGCCGCTTGCGCCGCCCGATCAGATAGCGCTGCTCCTCGCTGTCCTCGGCGAACTTGCAGTACGGGATATCGGCGATCTCCTCGTCGGAGATCGGGATGTTGAAGCGGTCGCGAAACGCCTTCAGGTCGTCGTCGTCGAGCTTCTTCTTCTGGTGCGTGATGTTCTGGCCCTCGCCGGCCGCGCCCATCCCGAAGCCCTTCACGGTCTTCGCGAGGATCACGGTCGGACGGCCGCTGTGATGCACCGCGCGGTGATACGCGGCATAGACCTTGATCGCGTCGTGCCCGCCGCGATTCAGCCGCCAGATGTCGTCGTCCGACATATCGGCGACCATCGCCTTGAGCTCAGGATGCTTGCCGAAGAAATGCTCGCGCGTGTACGCGCCGCCCTTCGCCTTGAACGCCTGGTACTCGCCGTCGACGCACTCCTCCATCCGGCGCCGGAGCAGCCCCTTCTCGTCCCTCGCGAGCAGCCGGTCCCAGCGCGAGCCCCAGATGACCTTGATGACGTTCCATCCGGCGCCTTGGAAAGCCGCTTCGAGCTCCTGAATGATCTTGCCGTTGCCGCGGACCGGGCCGTCGAGCCGCTGCAGGTTGCAGTTGATCACGAAGATCAGGTTGTCGAGCCCTTCGCGGACCGGCATCGTGAGCGCCCCCATCGACTCCGGCTCGTCGGTCTCGCCGTCGCCGAGGAAGCACCAGACCTTGCGGTCCTGGGCGGGCAGCAGGCCCCGGTTCTCCATGTAGCGCATGAAGCGCGCCTGATAGATAGCCATCATCGGGCCGAGGCCCATCGAGACCGTCGGGAACTGCCAGAACTCCGGCATCAGCCACGGATGCGGATACGACGACAGTCCCTTGCCCTCGCCGACGACCTCCTGGCGGAAATACCGCAGGTTCTCCTTCGTAAGGCGCCCTTCGAGATACGCGCGGGCATAGATCCCGGGCGACGAGTGCCCCTGGAAGAAAACGAGATCGCCGCCGTGGTCGTCGGTCGGTGCACGCCAGAAATGATTGAAGCCGACCTCGTACAACGTCGCGCACGACGCGTAGCTCGCGATATGGCCGCCGTACTCGGAGCTCTTCCGATTCGCCTGCACGACCATCGCCATCGCATTCCAGCGCAGATACGCCTCGATCCGACGCTCGATCGCTCGATCGCCCGGATAAGGAGGCTGCTGTCCGACCGGAATGGTGTTGAGATACGCGGTATTGGGGCTATAGGGCAGATACGCGCCGGAGCGGCGCGCATGATCGATCATGCACTCGAGCAAATAATGTGCTCGCTCGGCACCATGCACCCGCAGCACGGAATCGATGGATTCGAGCCATTCTTGAGTTTCTTCCGGATCGATGTCGTCCGCGGCCGCTCTGAACGTCGGCAATGGTCGTGCGCTCGCCATTACGCCTCCTAGGTCGAACGATGCGCGGAAATTCAACACTTTACGCGTGAATTCCCACGGTGCTCCTGCTACGATGCGGGCCCGATCCTGAATTGTACCCCTGCGGGCGGCGCTATGATCGGGGTTTGCCCAAACGCGGTCAAGGCAACAGGAATGATCGATCTTCCCGATTTCACACCGGTCAAGGTCACGCAAGCAACGCGGCCCTATTCCGAAACGCAGCTCGCATCGCTCGACCATCTCGCGCTGGTGCTGCCGAAGGAGCCTCCGAGCGCGCTGTTCAGCGGCCTCCCGCAGGGCAAGCAGCTGCACAAGCTCGTCGACCGCGCGCGCGCGCAGGGCCTGTCCCGCACGTTCACGCGGCTCGGCAACACGCGCGCGACCGGCGTCACGGTCGCGCTCCTCGAAGGATCGACGCCGTTCGCCCGCCTGACGTGGGCGCGCGACCTCGTCGCGGACTGTCTGCGCGAGCGGCCGGCCAAGCTCGGGCTCCTGACCGTGGGGCTCGACGACGAGGCCCGTGCGGAGGCGCTCGCGGCGATCGTCGCCGCGGCGTCGGCCGCATCGTTCAAGCTGCCGACGTTCAAGACCGAGGAGCAGCCAAGGCCGAACGAGCTCGAGCAGATCGCGGTGCTCGATGCGAAGCCGAAGCTGCCGCTCGATCGGCTGCGGGCCGAGGCGCTCGGCAACAACCTCGCGCGCTGGTTCACGGTGCTGCCGCCGAACCGACTGACGGTGCGTGCTTACCGGAATGCGGTCGAGGAGCTCGCGCGGCGACACTCGTTGAGCTGCAAGTTCATCGGCGAGAAGGAGCTCGAGAAGCTCGGTGCGGGCGCGTTCCTGGCCGTCGCTCAGGGCAATCCGCATCGGGAGGCCGGGATGCTGAGGCTCGCATACCGGCCTCCCGGCGTCCGCAAGCCCGAGCTGACGCTCGTCGGCAAAGGCGTCCTGTTCGATACCGGCGGCATCAACCTGAAGCCGTTCAAAGGCATGCTCGACATGCACATGGACATGCAGGGCAGCGCGGTCGCGCTCGGCACGCTGATTGCTCTCAAGACGCTCGGCGTGCCATACGGTGTCGATGCGTGGCTCGCGGTGACGGAGAACACGGTCTCGCCGTCGGCATACCGCTCGCAAGACATCGTCACCGCGGCGAACGGGACGAGCATCCAGGTGATCCATACCGATGCCGAGGGGCGGATGATCCTCGCGGACACGCTCGCGCTCGCCGCCCGAGACGAGCCGAAGATGATCATCGATTACGCGACGCTGACCGGAAGCTGCATCGCGGCGCTGACGCAGCGCTACTCGGGCGTGTTCACGAACCGCCCGCGCGCGAACCAGCTCCTGATCGACGCCGGCGCGTCGTCGGGGGAGCGTGTCTGGCCTTTCCCGATGGACGAGGATTTCGATCAGCTCCTGCGCAGCGATGTCGCCGACATCAAGCAGTGCGCGGTCGAGGGGCACGGCGATCACGTCCTCGCGGCGCGCTTTCTATCGCGCTTCGTGCCGAAGTCGATCGCGTGGGTGCACGTCGATCTTTCGGCCGGCGAGCACAAGGGCGGTCTCGCGCACGTGCCGACCGACGCGACCGGCTTCGGCGTCCGCCTGACGCTCGAGCTCCTCGGCCGGAGCGCGCCGGCCGCACTCGCCGAATCGGTCGCCGACTGATGAGCGCGAACGACCCGTCATCCGCGCCGAAGGAATCGGCGCCGTCGGCGATCGCGCAGCGGTTCCGCGGCTTCCTGCCGGTCGTCGTCGACGTCGAGACCGGCGGGTTCAACCCTGCGACCGACGCGCTGCTCGAGGTCGCCGCGGTGATCGTGCGCATGAACGAGCAAGGCGAGCTCGAGCCCGCGGACAAGTCGCGCTATCTCGTCAAGCCGTTCCCAGGCGCGAATCTCGAGCCCGCGTCGCTACAGGTGACCGGCATCGATCCGTATCACCCGCTGCGGCCGGCGCTCGACGAAGGCGACGCGCTGCGGCGTCTGTTCCAGGAGATCCGCAAGGAGGTGCGCACGCAGAAATGCAATCGCGCGATCCTCGTCGGTCACAACGCGTTCTTCGACCTGCAGTTCCTGAATGCCGCGGTGGCCCGCAGCGGCATCAAGCGGAACCCGTTCCACCCGTTCTCGAGCTTCGACACGGCGACGCTGGCCGGCGTCGCGTACGGGCAGACCGTGCTCGGGAGAGCCGTCGTCGCGGCGGGGCTCGAATGGGACGAATCCCAAGCGCATTCGGCGCTATACGATGCGGAGATGACCGCGCAGCTCTTTTGCACGATCGTCAACAAGTTCAAGCCGCTCTTCGACAACGCGCGCCCCGCCGCCGATGCCGACGGCCGGACGCGGGCCGAGAACGCGGACGCGGGCTAAGCGGACTCGGGAGCCTCGGGCGACTTCGCCTGCTTGATGATCTCCGCGAGCTCACCCGACTGATAGAGCTCGAGCGTGATATCGCAGCCGCCGATCAGCTCGCCATTGACGTAAAGCTGCGGGAACGTCGGCCAGTTCGAGTAGACCTTCAGCCCCTCGCGGATCTCCGGGTCCTCGAACACGTTCACGTACGCGAACTCCGCGCCGACGGCGCGCAGCGCCGCGACGGTCTGCGCCGAGAAGCCACACTGCGGGAAATCCGGAGTACCCTTCATGTAGAGCAGCACCGGATACTCGGCAAGCTGCTTCTTGATGCGTTCGTTGACGTCCATCGTCATCTTTCCTCCTGCAGCGTCGGCCGCACGTGACACGACGCATCCCCGGGTGGAAATGAACCGGAACGGGCGATCGGGAAGTGGTCGGACGGCCGGATCGTTTGAGCTGCGTCGATCTGTCGCCTATTCTTCTAGACTCACCGCCCGGGGGCAAGTCCCGGGTCGTCTTGCGGCTGCACGGCCGCCGCCACGGGAACGCCAGCGCAGACCGAGCACGGAGATTCGATGGGCCTTCCGAGGACCGCCGCGGGGACGCTCGTCGCCGGCGTCGCACTGACCGTGCCGATCGGTATCGCGAGCGGCATGCTCGATGCGGAGGCGTGTCTCGTCTTCGTTCACGTCGTCGCCGGCATCCTCTGGATCGGCCTCGTCCATTACCTCGCGTTCGTGCACCGTCCGGCGCTCGCAGCGGCGGCGGCCGATCCGCGGGCGTCCGGCGCGATCGGCATCACGAGATTCGTCGCGCCGCGCGCGCTCGCGTGGCTTCGCTGGACCGCGGTCGTCGCATGGCTCAGCGGCGCGGCTGCCCTGCTCCGCTACGGCCTCCTCGACGACGCCTTCATGCTCGGCCTGAACGCCGGCGCGCCGGCCGAGGCGCGCATCATCGGCGTCGGCGCATGGCTCGGCACGATCATGCTGCTCAACGTCTGGCTGCTGATCTGGCCGAGCCAGAAGAAGCTGCTCGGCCTCGTCGAGGCGAGCGCCGACGAGATCGGCCGCGCGACACGCATCGCCGACTATGCGTCGCGATTAAATGCCGTGCTGTCCGTCCCGTTGCTCGCTAGCATGGTCGGCTTCGGGCACGCGGATCTCGTCGTATGACGACGTCGAACCGACTATCGATGATAAGGGATGCCATGAGCTCGATCGAATTACCGCAGGCCATCGAAGCCGACGTCGCCCGGGCGCTCGCCGAGGATCTCGGCAGCGGCGACGTGACCGCCGCGCTGATCGATCCGGACGCGCAAGCCCATGCCGAGGTGCGCTGCAACGAGCCCGCGGTGCTGTGCGGCCGCGCGTGGTTCGACGAGGTCTTCCGCCAAGTCGATTCCGCGATCGTCGTCGAGTGGCGGCTCGGCGACGGTGCCGACGTCGCGGCCGGCGAGGTCGTCTGCACGATCCGCGGGCCGGCCCGTGCGCTGCTGAGCGGCGAGCGGACCGCGCTGAACTTCCTGCAGACGCTGTCCGGCACGGCATCGTCGGCGCGCCGCTTCGCGCGTGCCGTCGCCGGAACGAAGGCCCGGATCCTCGACACGCGCAAGACGCTGCCGGGCCTGCGCCGCGCGCAGAAGTACGCGGTGCGCTGCGGCGGCGCGTCGAATCACCGGCTGGGCCTTTACGATGCGTTCCTCATCAAGGAGAACCACGTCGCGGCCGCAGGCGGTATCGCCGAGGCCGTGCGCCGAGCCGCGGCGCAGCGGGCGGGGCTGATGATCGAGGTCGAGGTCGAATCGCTCGACGAGCTGCGCGAAGCGCTCGCGACCGACGCCGATCGGATCATGCTCGACGATTTCGACCTCGAGTCGATGCGCCGCGCGGTCGAGGTCCGCGACGCGCACGCGGCCGCGACGGGCACGCGTCCGAAGGAGCTCGAAGCGTCCGGCAGCGTCGACGAGACGAGTCTCAAGGCGATCGCCGAGACCGGCGTCGACTTTATCTCGATCGGCGCGATGACGAAGCACGTCCGCGCGATCGACTTCTCGATGCGCTTCGTCTGACGCCGAGCGTCACGCGACCGCGTCGAGCAAGCGCTTTGGCTCGGAGACCCCGTACCCTTGCGCGTAGTCAACGCCCATCGCGCGCAGCATCGTGATGATCTCCGCGTTCTCGGCGAACTCGGCGATCGTCTGCTTGCCGGTCAGGTGGCCGATCTCGTTGATCGAGCGCACCATCTCGCGATCGATCGGATCGTGCAGGATCTCCTTGACGAAGCTGCCGTCGATCTTCAGGAAGTCGACCGGGAAATGCTTCAGATAGCCGAACGACGAGAGCCCGGTGCCAAAGTCATCCAGCGCGAACTTGCAGCCGATTTCCTTCAACGCGTGAATGAACCGGTTCGCCTGCGCGTAGCTCGCGATCGCCGCCGTCTCCGTGATCTCGAAGCAGATCCGGCTGCCGTCGAGCCCGCTCCTCTGGAACTGCTCGACGACGAACGGCAAGAACTTCTCGTCGGCGAGGCTCTGCCCCGACAGGTTGATCGAGCAAAGCGCGAGGCGCTCGCGCTCGTCGGCTTCCGAGACGAGCCAGCGAAACGCCTGCGTAATGACCCAGCGATCGATCGCCGGCGTAAGGCCATAGCGCTCGGCCGCTGCGATGAAGAGCTCCGGTGAGACGAGCGCACCGTGCTCGTCGCGCATGCGAAGCAACAGCTCGTAGTGCGCGCCGGTCTCGACGGTCGTCTGCAGAGGCTGGATCGTCTGCCTGAACAGCTCGAACCGCCCCTCCTCGAGCGCGTTGCTGATGCGCGCCGCCCACTGCATCTCCTTGCGGCGCTTCATCAGGTCGAGGTCGTTCTCCTGATAGCTGTAGACGCGATTCCGCCCGGCGTCTTTCGCGGCGGCGCAGGCGCTGTCGGCCGCGGTCAGGAGCGATGCGACATCGTCCGTCGCCGGCGTGATCGGCACGACGCCGATGCTCGCGCCGAGGCGGAACGTTCGGTCGTCCCACACGAACTTGAACTCGCCGATCAGCTCGCGGAGCGTCTCCGCCGTGCGCAGCGCCTCGTCCATCGTGCAGCTCTCGAGCAGCACGCCGAACTCGTCGCCGCCGAGCCGTGCGAGCGTATCGCGCCAGCGGATCTTCGCTTTCAACAGCGCACCGATCTGCTTCAGGAGCTCGTCGCCCGCGCCATGTCCGCAGGCGTCGTTGACGATCTTGAACTGGTCGAGGTCGATGTGCAGGACCGCGTACGACGTCTCCCGGGCCTTCGCGCTCTTCAGCGCACGCTCGAGCCGGCTTTCGAACTCGCGCCGGTTCACGAGCTCGGTCAGGATGTCGTGGCTCGCGGCATACGACAGGCGGCGATTCAGCTCGCGCGACTCGCTGACGTCGTGGAACACGAGCACGCCGCCGGTCACGTTCCCGAGCGGATCGCGAATCGGCGCCGCCGTGCTCTCGATGTAGAGCTCGTTGCCGTCGCGGCGAATCAAGAGCGTCGGCCGGACCGACTTCGTCGAGCGGTTGCGTCGCATCGCGACCGCGACCGGGTTCTCGACGGGCTCGCACGTCTCCTCGTGGAAGCCGCGGAAGATCTCGTCGATCTGCCGTCCGACCGCGTCGTCGAGCTTCCAGCCCGTGAGCTCCTCCGCGACGGGATTCAGGTACTGCACTCGGCATTCCGCGTCGGTCGTCACGACGCCGTCGCCGATCGATTGCAGCGTGATCTGCGCGCTCTCCTTCTCGCGGAATAGAGCCTCCTCGTAGAGCTTGCGCTCGGTGATGTCCGTCTCGACGCCGACGAGCCGCCGAAGACGGCCGTGCTCGTCGACGCGACCCTTTACCCGGCTCTGCACCCAGCGCCATTCGCCGTTCGCGTGCCGCATCCGATGCACGCTCTCGAACAGCTCGGTCTTACCCTCGAGATGCTCGCGAATCTGCGCCTGCACGCGCGCCATGTCGTCCGGATGGACGAGGAACCGCCATTCGGGCACCTGCTCGTCCTCGCCGTAGCCGAGCATCGCACGCCAGCGCGGCGAGAAATACATCGAGTTGTCGCGAACGTCGTAGTCCCAGAGACCGTCGTTCGCGGTGTTCGTCACGAGCCGGTCGCGCTCCTCGACGGTCAGCAGATCTTCTCGGAGCCGAATGCGCTCGATGCCGCTCGCGCAGCTCATGCCGATCAGCTTCAGCGTGAGATGAAGATCCGCGCCCCAGTCCGGGTTCGGCGTCGCGCTGCAGATGCCGAGCATGCCGCCGAGCCGCTCGCGGATATCGAAGCCGACGACGAGAAGCGCCGCGACGTTGAGGCTCGCGAGCTGCTCGGCATCGTGGCGCTGCGCGAGCGGCGGATTCCACGTATCCGCGATCTCGAGCAGCCGGAGATGCTCGAGGCGTCCGCGAATCCACGGAAACTCCGACAGCTCGCGGTGCTTCAGCACCTCGGGATTGCACGTGGAGAAAGTCGAACGGCCGGCGTAGACCGTCTCGATCGTGCTCGCTTCGTCGTCGAAGAGCGCGATGAACAGCGCGTCCGCGCCGTAAGCGTCCGTCAGCGCCTGCAGCCCGGCTTTCAGGCGCTCCTCGGCGTTCGTCAGCGTGATGGATTGGAAGTCGACCGCGACCTTCGTACAAATCAAGTCGAGGCCTTCTCCGCGCGGCTTCGTCCGCCGGATCAGGCCGCTGGACGCGGCAGTATCTTGGGTTCGATCCTCTTTAATAGCGTCAACGCTCCCGATTCCGTCTCTGCTTCGATGCGATGCACGGCTCACAGGGAACGTCTCCGGTTCCACGAGACCCCCGAATCGCGCTCATTCTGACAGTAAACCTCAGAAATACAAGCATCTATTGCCCGAATCGAGACTTCCGTCATTCTAACCCCATCTCCGTCCGCCCAGCGTTCTAAAAGGGTGTGAGGAGTCTTAGCACCGGCGAAAGGATGAGCTCATGCATCTCGACGTTTTTAACCATAATCGTCTCTCCCAGGCCCTGCTCGGCCTCGTCGCATCATGCGCCGTCGTCTCGGCCGCCGCCCAGCCGGCGGCCGGCGAGACGGCGCTGACGATCTACTCGACGACGACGCCGGGCGCGATTGCGCCCGATCAGTATCGGCCGGTGCCGGGCGCGGCCCGCTACCCCGGCAACGCGGTGCCCGGCTACGCGATGATCCGTCAGCGCGTGCGCTTCGACCTCGCGCCGGGCACGAACCGCGTCGATATCCGCGACGTCGCGGCATATATCGATCCGACGACCGTGACGTTCGAATCTCTGACCTCGCCCGAGTCGACACGCATCGTCGAGCAGAGCTTTCAGTTCGACCTCGTCAGCGCCGAAAAGCTCATGGAGCGCTACATCGATCAGCGCATCAGCGTCGAGCAGGCCGGGCCCGCCGGCGTGACGACGATCACCGGCCGGCTGCTCTCGACCCGCGGCGCGCTCGTGATCGCGGCCGACGACGGCCGTATTCACGCGATCCGGGACTACCGCAACGTGCAGTTCCCGGAGCTTCCCGGAGGCCTGATCACGAAGCCGACGCTCGTCTGGGACGTCGAGACCGATACCGGCGGCGCTCACGACGTGCGGATCGGCTATCAGACGGCGGGCTTGACGTGGTGGGCCGACTACAACCTGACGTTCAAGGAGGGCGACGACGCGAATCGCGGCACGGTCGATCTCGGCGCATGGGTCAGCATCCTGAATCGCTCGGGCGCGAGCTACGAGGACGCGACATTGAAGCTCATCGCCGGCGACGTCCATCGCGCGGAGCCGCCCCGCACCCTGGTCCGGGAGGTGATGGCCGTCGCGGCGGCTCGCGACGCGGCCGGGTTCGAGCAGCAGGCGTTCTTCGAGTTTCACCTCTACACGCTCGGCCGCACGACGAGCTTGCCGGACGATTCGACGAAGCAGATCGAGCTGTTCCCCAGAATCGACGACGTGCCGGCCCGCAAACTCCTCGTCTATCAGGGCTTCGCGCCGAGCAGCGTGTTCTCCGCGCCTTACCTCGAGCGCGACCTCGGCCTGCCGATGAACACGAAGGTCGACGTGTATCTCGAGCTCGAGAACCGCGAACGATTCGGGCTCGGCATTCCGCTGCCCGCCGGGCGGATACGGGTCTCGCAGCTCGACGAGCGCGACGACACGCTCGAGTTCATCGGCGAGGACATCATCGATCACACGCCGAAGGACGAGACCGTGACGATCAAGCTCGGCTCGGCGTTCGACGTCGTCGGCGAGCGCCGGCAGATCGATTTCTCGATCGACCGGAGCGCGGAGCGCATCGACGAGACGATCGAGATCAAGGTGCGCAATCACAAGGATCAGCCGGTCGAGGTCATCGTCCGCGAGCCGCTGTTCCGGTGGGGACGAAACGAAATCGTCGAGTCGACCCACGAATACGAGCGCGAGGACGCGCGCATGGTCCGCTTTCCGATGACCGTGCCGGCCGACGGCGAGGCCACGGTGACGTACCGGGTGCGCTACCGCTGGTAGCGGAGCGCCCCCGGCGCGGCGTCACGAGCCCGACAGCTCTCGGCTGCGATCGGCCGCGGCGAGCACGGCACGCTCGATGAGCCCCGCGAGGCCGTCGTCGGCCATCAGCACGCCGAGCGCCGCCTCGGTCGTGCCGCCGGGGCTCGTGACGTTGCGCCGGAGCACGGCCGGGTCCTCGCCGGAGAGCTCGGCATAGGCCCCGGCGCCGGCGACCGTCGTCGTCGCGAGCGTCCTCGCGAGCTTAGGGTCGAGTCCGGCCGCGGCGCCGGCGCGCGCGAGGCACTCGATCAGCAGGAAAACGTACGCGGGTCCGCTGCCGGAGACGGCGGTGACGGCGTCCATCGCGCTCTCGTCCGACACCCACGCGGTCATGCCGACGGCGCGCATCAGCTCGTCCGCAGCGGCCCGCTGACGCGCGTCGACGCGCTCCGACGCGGTCAGCACCGTCATGCCCCGCCCCACGGCGGCCGGCGTATTCGGCATCGCGCGGACCACCGCGGCGCGAGGTCCAAGCACCTCCGCGATGGACGCGATCGGCTTGCCGGCCGCGATCGAGAGATAAAGCGGCGCGGTGCCGACGGAGGCCTTGCACACGCGCACGGCCGCGTCGAGCTGAGCGGGCTTCACCGCGAGCAGCACGATATCCGGCGGCCCGTCGTCGAAGCTCGCGGCGGCGAGATCCCCGCCGGCGACGATACCGAGATCGGCGGCGGCCGCGCGCGCGCCGTCCGCGGGATCGACGACCCTGAGGCGAGAAGGCTCGACGCCGCGGTCGAGCCAGCCGCGCACGAGCGCCCGCCCCATGTTGCCGAAACCGATCAGCAGGATGCGCTCATCCATCGCGCTCACTCCATATTCGCCCGGGTGGTTCGACCGCGGCTGCGGGCGCCGCACCCGCACCGCGTTCGGCGTAGACATCGAGGTCGATCGCCCGCTCTCTGCGCGCGACGACGCACGTGACGGCACAGTCGCCCGTGACGTTCACGGCCGTGCGCAGCATATCGAGGAGCCGATCGATGCCGATGATCAGCGCGATGCCCTCGACGGGCAAGCCGACCTGCTGGAGCACCATCGCGAGCATCACGAGACCCGCGCTCGGCACGCCGGCCGTGCCGATCGACGCGAGCGTCGCCATCAGGATCACGGTGATGAAATCGCTGAGCGCCAAATCGATGCCGTAAACGTTGGCGATGAAGACTACCGCCGCGCCTTGCATGATCGCCGTGCCGTCCATGTTCACCGTCGCGCCGAGCGGCACGGTGAACGACGCGACCGCGCCGGAGACGCCGTGCCGTCGCTCGAGGGTCTCGAGCGTCACCGGAATCGTCGCGTTCGACGACGACGTGCTGAACGCGAACGCCATCAGCGCCCGCGACTTCGCGAAGAATGGAACCGGATCGAGCCCGGCGGCGCGCAGCAGCAGCGAATAGACGACGATCGCCTGCAGCACGAGCCCCGCGATCACGACGAGCGCATAGCCCGCGAGAGGCTTGAACAGCCCGAGCCCCTCGGTCGCGAACGTCCGCGCGACGAGAGCGAACACGCCGATCGGCGCGGTCCGCACGACGAGCATCACGAGCCGGGTGACGACCTCGTTGAGATCCTGGAACAGTCCCGCGACGCGCCGACCCGCTTCCCCCGACACCGAGATCGCGAAGCCGAGCAGCAGCGCAAAGACGATGATCTGCAGCATGTCGCCGTCGGCGAGCGCGCGCATCGGGTTCGACGGCACGAGGCCCGAGATCACGTCGACGACGCTCGGCGCGGGCGCCGGGTCGTACGAGATACCCTCCAGGATCCGGAACCCTTCCCCCGGGCCGATGGCGGCCGCGAGCGTCAGCACGAGCGTCAGCGCGATGGCCGTCGTCACGAGATAGAGCGCGAGCGTCGACAGGCCGAGCCGTCCGAGCGCGGCGGCGTCGCCGAGCGACGTCACGCCGCAGACGAGCGAGACGAGCACGAGCGGCACGACCATCATTTGCAAGAGCGCGATGAACAGTCTGCCGACGATCGACAGCACGCCGTCGACGACGAGATCGTCGACGAGCGGCGCGTCGAGCGCGCCGAGCGCGACGCCGACGAGAATACCGCCGCCCATCGCGAGCAGAATTTTCTGCGTGAAGCTCATCGTCGTGACCGGCCCCTGACCGTCCGCGGACCGCCGACACTAGCCGCAGGGGCAGGGCCCGCGCAACCGGAGCGCGCGCCGCATCTTCGCGAGCCCGTCTCGATCCGTTTCGGAGATTGGTTAATATAAGCGTCTTCGATAGCCTGGAGCTGGACCTTCGGCGCGGCGGAGACGCCGACGCTCAGCCTCGAGACCGTTCCGATGAGCAAGCCGAGCGCGCCGCAGGAGGCGACGTGAGAGACGTTTACATCGTCGGCGTCAGCCAGGCGCCGGTCACGCGCGACACCTCGATCCGAGGCCGCTACGTCGCGGCCTCGGTCGTGCGCGAAGCGCTGACCGACGCCGGTATCGACAAGGATCGTGTCGACGCGCTGTACGTCGGCAACATGACCTCGGGCCTGCTCGCCGGCCAGCAGCAGCTCGGCGGGCTGATCGCGGACTACGCGGAGCTCTCGGGCGTCGACGCCGTGACGGTCGAGGCCGCGTGCGCGTCCGGCGCAGCGGCCGCGCGCATGGCGTACCAGACGATCGCCGGCGGCATCAACGACGTCGTCGTCGTCTGCGGTGTCGAGCGCATGACCCACGTCGACCGCGATACGGTCACGAGGGCTCTCGCGACGGCCGCCGATTGGGAGCTCGAAGGCGCGCACGGCGAGTCGTTCATGTCGCTGAACGCCCAGCTCATGCGCCATTACATGGAGCGCTACGGCGCGACCGCTGAGGATTTCGCGCCGTTCTCGATCAACGCGCACCGGAACGCGCTGGGCAACCCGAGCGCGCTGTTCCATAAGCCGGTCGATCTCGAGAGCTACATGGCTTCGAGGATCGTGATCGATCCGATCCGCGTCCTCGACTCGTCCCCGGTCTGCAACGGCGCGGCCGCGATCGTGCTCGCATCGGGCGAAGCGGCGCGTTCGATGACCGGACGGGCTCGAGTCGTTGTCGCGGGCTCGGCGGCGGCGACCGCGCCGCTCGCGCTGCAGCGCCGCAGCGACGTGCTTCGGCTCGACGCGGTCGAGATCTCGACGCGCAAGGCGCTCGAGCAGGCGGGCGCGAAGCACCGCGACGTCTGCTTCTTCGAGCTGCACGATGCGTTCACGATCATGGCCGTCCTGAGCCTCGAATCCGCGGGCTTCGCGGCCCCCGGCACGGCCCCTCGGCTCGGCGCCGAGAGCCGCATCGGCCGGGACGGCGACTTGCCGTTGTCGACGATGGGAGGACTCAAGGCCCGCGGCCATCCGGTCGGCGCGACCGGCGTGTATCAGCTCGTCGAGGCTTACCTGCAGCTGATCGGCGAAGCGGGCGAGAACCAAGTGCGCGACGCTCGTGTCGGGCTCGTGCAGAACATGGGCGGGACCGGCGCGACGGTCGTGACTCACGTGCTTCGCCGGGTCGACTAAGACCGAACGCAAGAGCGGGGTCGGGCCCCTTTCGCCGACGAAGGGGCCCGGCCCCTTTATCTTTCGCGGCCCCCGGGGCCCGCGGCCGGAAAGTGTTAGCCTAGGATCATTGAGCTTCGAAAGCGAAGGGACGGAAAAGATGGCACAGGAGCCCACGGACGCCGACATCGCGATGGACGGCGCGAACCTGTATCGAGAGGAGACCTTCACGGACCGGCGGATCGGCACGCTGTTGAGGCTGACGCCGGTGACCGCGGCCGGCGAGCCCGATCCGTCGCGTCCCGTGCTGTATCTCGGTCAGACGCAAGTGCTGACGCCGGCCGGCGCGCTGCCGATCAGCTTCGAGATCGACGCGACGTCGCTCGAGGATGCCGTCGCGAAGTTCGGCCAAGACGCTCAGGAGGCGCTGCAGAGCACGATCAAGCGTCTCGAGGAGATGCGCCGCGAGGCAGCATCGTCGCTGATCGTTCCGGGCGGCGGCGCGGGCCCGCTGGGCCCCGGCGGCCCGGGCGGGCCGCTCGGCGGCGGCACGCGCGGCGGCGGTATCCAGATTCCGTGACGGCCGGGCGGCCCGATCGGTGATCGGCGGCGACGGCACATCGTCGCCGCCGGCGAACCGGGCCGCCCCGCGGTCGCGCCGGCTCAGGCCGCCGTGTCTCTCGACCGCGGCCCCGACACGTTGCCACCGCCGGTCGGAGCGGGTCCGGCGACGTCCCGCGCGCCGTGCGCGAACGCGACGAGGAACCGATCGACGACTCGCGTCGCGCGCGCGCGCATGGCCTCCGGCGCCGGGCTCTCGCCGAGCAGCAGCCCCTGCATGATCCACCAGTGCACCATCATGCCGATCATGAACTCCGCGGCCTCCTCGGCGCTGCCCGGATCGAGGATGCCCTTGCGCTCGAGCTCGGCGAAATACGCCGCGAGCGTTCCGCGGCTCCGCAGTGGCGCGCGCTCGTAGAACATGGTCGCGATATCGGGAAAGCGGTCGCGCTCGGCGATGATCAGCCTGAGCAGCGCGTGGTGCCGCGGCGAGAACAGCAGCTCGAGCCGCTTGACCGAGAACTCGATCAGCGACGTGCGCGGATCCGCCGTGTTGTCGAGACGCGCCTCGGGCGCGGACGTCGTCGCGAGCACTTCCTCGACGACAGCGCGGAACAGGTCGTCCTTGGTCGGGAAATAGCTGTATAGCGTCGCTTTCGAGCCGCCCGAGACCTCGAGAATCGAGTCGATCGACGTCGCTCCGTACCCGTCCCTCAGGAAAAGCTCCGTCGCCGCCTCCAGTA
The DNA here is from genome assembly GCA_964388365.1 of uncultured Gammaproteobacteria bacterium. Taxonomy (GTDB): domain Bacteria; phylum Pseudomonadota; class Gammaproteobacteria; order Steroidobacterales; family Rariloculaceae; genus ZC4RG20. Next base: position 23,400 of record CAYMAF010000026.1, read on the forward strand.
TTCGGGCGAGCCGTTCCCGACCGCGCGACGATTGAGGCTGCACGACGCCGTTGTTACTCGTGTCTTCCGTGCCCATGTCTTCATCCTCATGAACATCAGGGTTTTTCGACGACGATCTCCCCGACATCGCGCCGCTTCTGCGTCGGCACGACCCGCGGCCTCCCATACCAGAAAAGGCCGACCACGGACTCGGCGGCCGCATCGATGCCGACGATCTCGAAGAATCGAGGCTCGCGCGTCACCGCCCCCGTGGTCC
>CAYMAF010000027.1:0-23238 GCA_964388365.1 uncultured Gammaproteobacteria bacterium
CAGCAGCCGATCGAGGCCGATACGTCGGTCGCGGCGTGCGCCGCGGCGTATCGAGCGACGCGGGATCCGGCTTGGATCGGCGAGGCGAGCCGCGCGTTTCGTTGGTTCGTCGGCTACAACGATCTCGGCACGCCGGTCTGGGACGAGAGCACCGGCGGCTGCCGAGACGGGCTCGGGCCTTCGGGCGTCAACGAGAACCAGGGTGCCGAGTCGACGCTCGCATGGCTCAACGCGCTGGCCGAGATGCACGAGCTGTCGGCCGCGCGCGAGCTCGAGCGCCAGCTCGGTGCGGCGGAGCGTCATCCGGCGCGTCTCGTGTCAGCATGACGAGCGCAGGAGGGAAGCGAATGCGTGGAGCGAAGACGAGCATCGAGCCACAGACGTCAATCGGCGCGGGGGCGTCCACCCACGAGCCCGAGGTGTTCCGGCGCCATCCCGACAATCCGATACTGACGGTCGACGATCTCGATTACCGCGCGAACAGCGTATTCAATCCCGCGGCCGCGATCGTCGACGGCGAGACGATCCTGCTGCTCCGCGTCGAGGACCGGCGCGGGTTCTCGCATTTCACCGTCGCGCGGAGCGCGGACGGCCTCGGCGAATGGCGGATCGACTCGAAGCCGACGCTGCTGCCGTCGCCCGAGACGCATCCGGAGGAAATCTGGGGCATCGAGGATCCGCGCATCACGTATCTCGAAGAGCAGAGCCGGTGGGTCGTCGCCTATACCGCGTACTCGCGCGGCGGGCCGCTCGTCTCGCTCGCCGCGACCGAGGATTTCGCGAGGTTCGAGCGGCTCGGCCCGGTGATGGCGCCGGAGGACAAGGACGCCGCGCTGTTCCCCGTGCGCTTCGGCGGACGCTGGGCGCTGATCCACCGGCCGGTGCCGGGCGCGATGTCGCTCGGCGCGCATATGTGGATCTCGTTCTCGCCGGATCTGAAGCACTGGGGCGATCACGAGATCCTGCTCCGGGCGCGTCAGGGCGGCTGGTGGGACGCGAACAAGATCGGTCTGTCGCCGCCGCCGCTGAAGACCGACGAAGGCTGGCTGATCCTCTATCACGGCGTGCGCACGACCGCGGCCGGATGCCTCTACCGGCTCGGGCTCGCGCTGCTCGATCTCGAGGATCCGCGCAAGGTCATTCGCCGCTCGAGCGAATGGGTCTTCGCGCCGCGCGAAGACTACGAGCGGGCAGGGGATGTCTCGGACGTCGTGTTCCCGTGCGGCTGGACGCTCGTCGACGGCGAGATACGCATGTACTACGGCTGCGCCGACACGTCGGTCGGCCTCGCGACGGCGAGCCTCGCGGAGCTGCTCGACTGGCTCAGGACGCACGACTCGCCGCATCCCGAGTAACGGGATGCGGCGAGGCGCGAGGTCGTTCGCGATGCCCGTCGGCGAGAACGGATCGAGCGCCGTCTAGCGCTCCGTCCAGCGTTCGGTCCATCCCCGCGGCGGCCGATCGCGCCGCTCGACGCCGCGTCCGCGCGCCCGCGCGACGTCGTCCTGCGGCACGTCGATCTCGAGCGTCTGCCGCCGCTGCTCGCGCATGATCGTCAGCGTCAGCGTCTCGCCGGGCTCGTATGTCGCGAGAATGCTCATCGCATGCTCCGGCGAGCGCGGTTCGCGGCCGCCGATCTCGAGGATCACGTCGCCCTCCCGAAGCACCTTCGGCTCGGCGTCGGGCGCGCGCACGACGAGCAGACCGCGCTCGGTGCCGAAATACGCGCCGAGGTCCGGCGTCAGCGGCGCGAGCTCCATCGATGCCCAACGGTCCGACGAGCGCAGCATTCTCGTCCAGCGGTCGAGTCGGAAGAACGGGCCTTCGGATGCCGTGATGCGGTCGTCGCGCTCTCGCGTCGTGACGCGAACGATGCGCGTGCCGCCGCCGGAGCGCAGCCGCAGCTCGACGTCGTCGCCGGGATCGATCTCGGACAAGCGGCGGACGACGACGCGCGACGGCGTCTCGCCCTGCACGATGACCGGCGCGCCGTCGATCGCGACGATGACGTCGCCGGTTCGGACGCCAGCCTCGTCCGCGGGGCCGCCCGGGCTCACGGCGCTGACGAGCGCGCCGTCCTCGGAGTCCATGACGACGATGCCGAGCAGCGCACGCTGACCGGCGCCGGCCCACTGCCGGCGCAGCTCGAGCACGGCTGGGCCGAGCGAGCGCTCGGAGAGGCGCGCGACCTCCCGCGCCGCATCCTCGAGCTTCCGGCGCGCCTCGGCGAGCTCGCGGCGTGCCCGCTCGAGATCCGAGACGGCCTGGTCGCCGTCGTCGGCCGGCGCGTCGGCGGGCGGAGGATCGGCGAGCGGGGCCGCCGGAAACGGCTCGGCCTGCGGAGGCTCGGGGGCGCGCTCGGCCGGCTGGGGCGGCGGTGCCGCCTCGGGCTGCGCGGCGGCGGTCCCGAGCGCCGCGAACGGCGCGGCGAGCAGGACCGCCAGATGCGGCGCGAGGCCCGACGCTCGGCGCGGTGCGTGCTCGCGGTCTCGCTCGGAATGGTCGTGGTCATCGAATCTCATCGGTATCCCTCCTGCAAATCGAAGCCCGCGGCGCTCGGTTCTGGTCGACGACGCCGGGCCGCTCGCGGGTGCCGTTCAATCGACGACCTCCCAGTACTGCGCGTAGCGCACGTGCACGAGCGCGTTCATGACGTCGACGCGTTCGCGCCAGAGCGCTCGGCGATAACGGGCATCGAGATCGCGCGCTTCGGCATACGTCAGCTGCTCGTCGAGCAGCACCAAGTGATCCTCGAGATTCGCGATCGTGAACGCGGTCCCCGCGTTCACCTTTCGCGGCGGTCGATCGAGCTCGGCGAGCAGCCGCTCGAGCCGCAGGGATTCGGCGACGAGCGGTGCGTAGTCCGACGCGCGCGGCTCGGCGACGACGGTCGGCGCGGGTGAATCGGCCTCGTTGCCGGTCGCGGCACCGCGTCCGGGCGACGCGGCGGCGCGCGGTGCGGGAAGGTTCGCGACGGCATCGCCCAACGGGCGCTGCCAAGGCCCGATCACGACCGCGGCGAGCAGCGTCGCCGCGGCGATGACGGCGGCGGCGATGCCGGCGACGTGCCGGCGCACGGGCTGGCCCGGCCGGCTCGCCGCCTCGGCCGCGATCTGCTTCCAAAGGTCCGGCGGCGGCTCGATCGTCGGCAGCCGGCGCAAGTCTTCCGCGACGCGGGCGAGCCGCTCGATCTCGCGGCGGTTGTCCGGGTCCGCGAGCAGGCGGTCCCGCAGCGCCGCGTCGATCGGCTCGCCGTCGCGTAACGTCAGCAAGTCTTCAGTGCGGGCGCGCATAGCGTGGTTTCCTCGGTCTCGTCGGCGAGCAGGGCGCGCAGACGGTCGTGTGCCCGCGCGAGCTGCGATTTCGAGAAGCTCGCGGTGCGCCCCATCAGCTTGCCGATCTCGCGGTGCGTATAACCCTCGACGTCGTGCAACAGCACGACGACCCGGGCGGTATCCGGCAGCGCGGCGAGCGCGCGCTCGAGCGCGATCCGATCGTCGGTGCTCGCCGGCGGCGCGACCGGCTCTGCGTCGTGCTCGGCGCGGCGCGATACCCACGACGAGCGCAGGTGCATCAGGCATTTGTTGATCGCGATCCGGCGCAGCCACAGCCCGAACTCGCCGTCGCCGCGCCACGTGCCGATGCCGCGGATCACCTCGACGAACGTCTCCTGGAGCACGTCCTCCGCAAGGGCCGGTGATACGAGCATGCGCCGCGCGAGCGTGTAGACCATCGGGGCGAAGGTCTCGTACAGCCGCGCATGCGCCCGCATGTCGCCGCGCCGCGCCTCGTCGAGCCACTCTGGCTCGGCTCTCGGGTATCTGCCGCTGCCTCTCATCGCCGGATTAGATGCGCGAGCGGGCCAAAGGGTCGCACGCCTATAATTCGATCGATCGGCGGTCCTCGGAGTTCTCGATGAGCGCGGTGCTGCACTATCTCTACGACCCGCTTTGCGGCTGGTGCTACGGCGCCGAGCCGCTCGTCGCCGCGGCCCGCGGCGTCGAGGGCCTGACGCTCCGCCTGCATGGCGGCGGCCTGTGGCCCGAGCCGACGACGCTGCCGGACGAGATGCGCCGCTATATCCGCGCGGCGGACGCCCGGGTCGCCGAGCTTTCCGGTCAACCGTACGGCACGGCGTATCTCGACGCGCTGATCCTCGATCCGACGCTCGTGCTGCACTCGCCGCCGACGATCGCCGCGGTGCTCGCGGCCGAGTCGCTCGCCGGCCGCGGGATCGAGATGCTGCGCGGGATCCAGCACGCGCACTACGAGGACGGCCGGCACGTCGTGCGTCCCGAGGCGCTCGACGACATCGCCGAGCGGCTCGGCTTCGATCGCGAAACGTTTGCCGCGGCGCGCGCGTCCGCGCCGGTCGACGCGCATATCCGCGCGACGCGGCAGCTGATGGCGGCCGTCGGCGCGACGGGTTTCCCAACGTTCGTGCTCGAGGTCGCGGAGCGGCGCTTCGGCGTGCCGCACCAGCGCTTCGCATCGTCGCCGGCGGCCTTCGCCGCGTGGCTGCGGGATACGCTCGATGCGCACGCGGCAAAGCCGGTGAAGACCTGAATGCGCGTCGGCAGCGGGCCGCTCGAGCTCGATCTCGTGCCGCCCGGCGGCATCGAGAAGCTCGCACCCGGTGCCTGCGTGTTGCGCGGCTTCGCGCTCGCCGCGGCCGCCGAGATCGGCCGCGCGCTCGCGCGCGTCGCGGACGCCGCGCCGTTCCGACATATGACGACGCCGGGCCGCCGCCGCATGTCCGTGGCGATGACGAACTGCGGCGCGCTCGGCTGGATCTCGGATCGGCGGGGGTACCGCTACGGTGACGTCGATCCCGAATCCGGCCGCCCGTGGCCGCCGATGCCGGAGACGATCGCGCGCGTCGGGCGCGGCGCCGCAGCCGCGGCCGGCTTTGCAGGCTTCGACCCCGATGCGTGCCTCGTGAACCGCTACACGCCCGGCGCGAAGCTGTCGCTTCACCAGGACAAGGACGAGCGGGATTTCTCGCAGCCGATCGTCTCGGTGTCGCTCGGCGTCTCGGCGGTCTTCCTATTCGGCGGCGAACGGCGCAAGGATCCGATCGAGCGCGTGCGCCTCGCGCACGGCGACGTCGTCGTCTGGGGCGGACCGGCGCGGCTTCGCTATCACGGCGTCGCGCCGCTCGGTGAAGGCTGGCATCCGTTCGCCGGGCCGTGCCGGATCAATCTCACGCTGCGGCGCGCACGCTGAGCGGTCTCAGTCGAGCGGAGTCGGCGAGATTCTGAGCAGCGCACCGTCGTCCTCGTCGGTGATCACGTACAGTAGCCCGTCCGGACCTTCGCGCACGTCCCGAATGCGCTGACGCAGCGGCGTCAGCAGCCGTTCGCGCCGCAGCTCCTCGAGCCGCTCGTTCAGCACGATGCGCTCGAGCCCGCCGGTGCGCGGGATCTCGCCGAGGCGCGCGCTGCCGACGAAAAGATTGCCCTTCCACGCGGGGATTCTCGTGCCGCTGTAAAACGCGAGCCCGGTCGGAGCGATCGACGGCACCCACAGCACGAGCGGCTGCTCGATCCCGTCGACGACCGGCAGCGCGGAGATGCGCGAGCCGTCGTAGTTTCGTCCGTAGCTGTATTCCGGCCAGCCGTAATTGCGACCGGCGAGGATCAGGTTGATCTCGTCGCCGCCGTTCGGGCCGTGCTCGGCCGCGAGCACCGCGCCGCTCTCGTGCACGACGAGTCCGAGCTGATCGCGATGCCCGAGCGAGTAGATCTCGGGAAGCGCATCGTCGCCGACGAACGGGTTGTCGTCCGGGACGGCGCCGTCCGGCTCGAGACGCAGGACTTTGCCGTAAGGGCTGTCGAGCCGCTGCGCCGCGTCGTCGAACGGCGCGCCGGTCGTGACGAGCAGCATGCCGTCAGTGCCGAACGCAAGACGGGCGCCGCTGCCCCCGTCTCGCGCGCCGGCGGAGTAGATCGTCCCGAGATCGACGAGGCGCTCGCCGTCGAAGCGCGCGCGCAGCACGGTGAGCGACATCCGCGCGGGGCCGGCCGGGCCCGACGCCGCGCGCGGCTCGACCTCGTTGTACGTGAGGTAGACGAGCCCGTTGCGCTCGAACTCGGGGTGGAGCGCGATATCGTGCAGTCCGCCGATGCGCTCGGTGCTCGGCGGCGGACCTCCCGGAACCGGCTCGGGATCGAGCACGGCCGATGCGCCGGTCGCGCCGCGGACTCGCCGAATCGCTCCGGCGCGCTCGGCGATCAGCGCGTCGCCGCTCGGCAGGAACGCGAGCGAGAATGGATGCGGGATCCCGCGGACGACGACATCGACCCGAATGCCGTGCTGCTCGGCGGTATCGAACACATAAGGCCCGGCGTCGAGGACGACCGGTGCGACGCCGATATCCGGCGGCTGCGCCGCGGCGGGAGCGGCCGCGACGGCCGCGGCGAAGACGAGCAGGCCGTGCGGGCGCGCTGACGCGCGGATCATCGCTTCGATCATCGGTCCCCCGAACGAGCGCCGACAGGAGCTCGGATTTACCGGCGTCCGCGTGCGCATGTCAAGCGCGCCGATCGCAGCGCGTTCCCGCTGTGTATCGTCTACCATGGTCGGATCCTCGCGAAACGATACGACGATGACGACACTGTCGATTCTCGATCTCGCGTTCGTGCCGGAGGGCGGCACTCCGGCGGACGCGCTGCGCCATACGCTCGATCTCGCGCGCCATGCCGAGCGCTTGGGCTACACGCGTTTCTGGCTCGCCGAGCATCACAACATGCCCGGCATTGCGAGCTCGGCGACGGCGATCGTGATCGGCTATGTCGCGGCCGGCACGAGCAGGATCCGAGTCGGCGCGGGCGGCATTATGCTGCCGAATCACGCGCCGCTGATCGTCGCCGAGCAGTTCGGCACGCTCGAGACGCTCTATCCCGGCCGCATCGATCTCGGGCTCGGCCGCGCGCCGGGTACCGACCAGCAGACTCTGCGAGCGTTGCGCCGCGACGCGTTCTCCGCCGAGACGTTTCCTCAGGACGTCGTCGAGCTGATCGAGCTGCTCGGCCCGGAACGGCCCGATCGGCCGATCCAAGCGGTGCCGGGCACCGGCACGAACGTGCCGATCTGGATTCTCGGCTCGAGCCTGTACGGTGCGCAGCTCGCCGCCGAGCTCGGCTTGCCGTACGGGTTCGCATCGCATTTCGCGCCGGACGCGCTCGCCGATGCGCTCGCCGTCTACCGACAACGCTTCAAGCCTTCGGATCGGCTCGGCCGGCCGTACGTGATGGTCGGCGCGAACGTGATCGCGGCCGAGACCGACGCCGAGGCGAAGCGGCTCTTCACGTCGGCGCAGCAAAGCTTCGCGAATCTGTTCCGCGGCGCGCGCGGCAAGCTGCCGCCGCCGATCGACGATATCGAGACGTACTGGACGCCCCTCGAGAAAGCGCAGGCGTCGCGGATGCTCGCGTGCTCGTTCGTCGGCTCGCCGGCGACCGTGCGCGAGGGGCTTTCGCGTTTCGTCGCGGAGACGGAGGCCGACGAGGTGATCGTCGCCGCGGCCATCTACGATCACGGTGCTCGGCTTCGCTCCTACGAGCTGCTCGCGGAGGTTTTCCCGCCGGGCGGCGGTGACGCGACGCGATCGATCTAGAACGGCCGCTTCGAAACGGCCGATGCGGCACGATGCGGGCGAAGCGATGACGACGCACAAAGCCAACGGTATCGGACCGATCGTCGACGAGGTCTATCGGCGCGAGTCGCGCCGCGTGCTCGCGACGCTGATCCGCGTGCTCGGGGACTTCGACCTCGCCGAGGAGGCCCTTCAGGAAGCCTTTCGAGCCGCGGTCGAGCAATGGCCGCGTGACGGCGTGCCGGAGAACCCGCGCGCGTGGCTCGTGTCCGCCGGCCGCTTCAAGGCGATCGATACGATCCGCCGGCGCGCGCGCTTCGACGCGGCGCAGGACGATATCGCCGAGACGCTGCACGGCGGCACTGAAGAGACCGAGGTCCCCGAGAACGAAGGCCTCGAAGACGATCGGCTCAGGCTGATCTTCACGTGCTGTCATCCGGTGCTGCCGCGCGAGGCGCAGGTTGCGCTGACGCTGCGGGAGGTGTGCGATCTCACGACCGAGGAGATCGCGCACGCGTTCCTGACGTCGCCGGCGACGCTCGCGCAGCGCATCGTGCGCGCGAAAGCGAAGATCAAAGCCGCGCGCGTGCCTTACGAGGTGCCGTCGGGCGATGCGCTCGCCGAACGGCTCGATAACGTGCTGCGCGTGATCTATCTCGTCTTCAACGAGGGCTACTCGCCGTCGGCGGGGGCGGCGCTGACGCGGCGCGATCTTTCGGAAGAGGCGATCCGCCTCGGCCGTCTGCTCGCCGAGCTCCTGCCCGAGCCCGAGGCCTTCGGCCTGCTCGCGCTGATGCTGCTGCAGGAGTCGCGGCGCGCCGCGCGATTCTCGCCGTCCGGTGAGCCGGTGCTGCTTGAGGAGCAGGATCGATCGCTGTGGGATCGCTCGCTGATCGAGGAAGGTCTCGCGCTCGTCGATCGAACGGTCCCGTCCGGGCGGCTCGGCCCGTACGTGCTGCAAGCGGCGATCGCCGCGATGCACGCGAGGGCGCCGAGCGCCGAGTCGACGGACTGGAACGAGGTCGTCGGGCTTTACGAGCTGCTCGAGCAGGTCGAGCCGACGCCGGTCGTCGCGCTGAATCGCGCGATCGCGGTCGCGATGCGCGACGGCCCCGAGGCCGGGCTCGCGATCGTCGATGCGCTGATCGACGGCGGCGATCTCGAACAGTACCGGTTCGCGCACGCGGCGAGGGCGGATCTGTGCCGTCGTCTCGGCCGGCTCGATGATGCGCGCGCCGCGTATCGTCGCGCGCTCGAGATCACTCGGCACGAGCCGGAGCGACGCTTCCTCGAGCGTCGGCTCGCCGAGCTCGCGGAGCGTTGACAACGGAAGCGGCCCGGCCGCGATGGGCCGGGCCGCACGGCGGCAGAGGCTGCCGCCGGAGCTTCGCGCTCGATCAGCCGGGCGTCGCGAGCGAGGCGCCCGGCGCCGCCGGTACCGGTCGGTCGGTCGGCGGACCCGCCGGCGCGACGTCGGTGTCGCGGCCCGAGCGGAACTCCGGATAAGCATCGAGGCCGCACTCGCGGAGGTCGACGCCTTCGTACTCTTCCTGCTCGGAGACTCGGATGCCGAACACGAGCTTGATCGCGAACCACGCGATGAACGCGGTTACGGCCACCCACGCGAGGATCGTCACGAGACCGAGGAGCTGCGCGCCGAGGCTCGCATCGGGATTCGACAGGCAGACCGCGAGCACACCCCAGATGCCGACGACGCCGTGCACGGAGATCGCGCCGACGGGATCGTCGATCTTGAAGACCCGATCGAGCGTGACGATCGACGCGACGACGAGCAGCCCGCCGATCGCGCCGATGCCGGTGGCGAGCAGCGGCGTCGGCGTCAGCGGCTCGGCGGTGATCGCGACGAGCCCGGCGAGCGCGCCGTTCAGCGCCATCGTCAGATCCGCCTTGCCGAACCACAGCCGCGCGAGGAGCAGCGCGGCGACGAGTCCGCCGGCCGCGGCCATGTTGGTGTTGACGAAGACCAACGCGACGGCGTTCGCCTCCCCGACGTTCGAGACCTTGAGCTCGGAGCCGCCGTTGAATCCGAACCAGCCGAGCCAGAGGATCAGCGTGCCGAGGGCGGCGAGCGGCAGGTTCGCACCCGGAATCGCCCGCACCTCGCCGTAGCGGCCGTACTTCCCTCGGCGGGGGCCGAGGAGCAGGACGCCGACGAGCGCGGCCGTCGCGCCGGTCATGTGCACGACGCCGGAGCCGGCGAAGTCGAGGAAGCCGGCCTCGTCGAGGAAGCCGCCGCCCCACTTCCAGTAGCCCTGCACCGGGTAGATGAAGCCGGTCATGATCACCGCGAACAGGAAGAACGACCACAGCTTCATCCGCTCGGCGACCGCGCCGGAGACGATCGACATCGCCGTCGCGACGAATACGACCTGGAAGAAGAAGTCCGCGAGGTTCGAGTAATACGGTGCGTCCTCGCCGCCGGCGATGACCTCCGCCGCGGTATTGTCCACGGACGAGAGCATGCCGATGCCGGGGATCACGCCGTTGCCGTCGCCGTACATGATCCCGTAGCCGCAGAGCATGTACATGATGCACGCGATCGAGTAGAGCCCGACGTTCTTCGTCAGGATCTCGGCCGTGTTCTTCGCGCGCACGAGACCGGCTTCCAGCATGGAGAAGCCGGCGGCCATCCACATGACGAGCGCTCCGCACACCAAAAAGTAAAAGGTGTCGAGCGCGTACGATAACTCCAAGACACTGTCCATCTGCCGAAAACCTCCGCTGGCTTGATGAGCGCTATGCCGACGGTCTCGAGGTGAAACCGCCGGCTCTTTTGCAGGCTCCGTGCCACTCGGTTTTCTGCTTTGCTATTAATGGGTTATAGGATCGGTGCGTCTCGGCCGCCGGCAGCCGTGCACCATCGTGCGGCACCGCCGCGGGCGCTCATGCACTCCGGTGGGGCTTGCCGCTGCACGCGGTGCATCCTGCGCGGCGCGCGTGCGCGGCTTGATCGCGATACCGGCGCACGGCAGCATGACGGCGAAGAGGAGGCGAGACATGCTTCGTAACGGTTTCATGCTGCTCGCGGCGCTGTGCGCCTTCGCCGGCACCGCGGGTCCCGCCGCATCGCAAGAAGTCGTCGCGTTCGAGAACGTGAACGTCGTGTCGATGGACGACGAGCGCGTGCGCCGCGGGCTCACCGTGATCGTTCGGGACGGGCGTATCGACTCGGTCGGCGATGCGATGAGCACGGCCGTGCCGAGCGGCGCACGCGTGATCGACGGACGGGAACGCTATCTCGTCCCCGGTCTCGCCGAGATGCACGCGCACGTGCCGCCGTCGTCGGACCGGCGCTATCTCGAGGAGGTGCTGTTCCTGTACGTCGCGAACGGGGTCACGACGGTGCGCGGGATGCTCGGCGAGCCCGGGCACCTCGAGCTTCGCGAGCAGCTCGCGCGCAACGAAGTGCTCGGGCCGCGCCTCTATACGTCGGGGCCGTCGCTGAGCGGTCAGAGCGTATCGAGCCCGGACGACGCGCGACGGATCGTGCGCGAGCAAGCCGCGGCCGGATACGACTTCGTGAAGCTGCACCCGGGGCTGACGCGCGAGGCGTTCGACGCGGCGGTCGACGCGGCGCGCGAAGCCGGCATCCCGCTCGCGGGGCACGTCTCGGAGGACGTCGGCGTCGAGCGCGCGCTCGAGGCGCGTCAGGCGACGATCGACCATCTCGATGGCTACGCGCAGTATCTCGTGCCGGACGACGAGCGGGGCGAGGCCGCGGCTGGCTTCTTCGGGCTCGGTCTCGGTCATCTGATCGACGAAGGGCGGATCGCTCGAGCGGCCGAGGCGACGGTCGCGGCCGGTGTCTACAACGTGCCGACGTTGACGCTGCTCGAGCACTGGGGCGCGCCGAGCCCGACCGTCGACGAGCTGAACGCGCGTCCGGAGATGGCCTACGTTTCGCAGGAGACGCGGCAACAGTGGCGCCGGTCTAAGGCGAATCTCGTCGGGCAGCCGGGCTACGATGCGGCGGGTGCGGACAGGCTCGTCGAGGTTCGGAGAAAGCTCGTCAAGGCGCTGCACGACGCAAAGCCGAGCTTGCTGCTCCTCGGGTCCGACGCGCCGCAGGTCTTCAACGTGCCAGGCTTCTCGCTGCACCGCGAGCTCGCATCGATGGTCGCGTCGGGTCTCTCGCCGTACGAGGCGATTCGCACCGGCACCGTGCATCCGGCCGCGTTCTTCGGCGCCGAGAACGAGTTCGGGCGGATCGCGCCGGGCTTGTCGGCCGATTTCATGCTGGTCGACGGTAATCCGCTCGAGGACGTCGGCGCGCTGTGGGAGCCAGCCGGCGTGATGGTGCGCGGCATATGGCTCGACCGCGAGACGCTCGACGCGCGCCTCGCGGAGATCGCCGAGCGTTATCGTTGAGCAAGGCGCGCGGCCGAAATTGCGGCCGCGCTTTCCCGCCGATGGTTCTGATCGTTCTTCTCGCGCTGATTGGCCTCCTGCTCGGAGGCGTGCGCGGCCTCGTGGCCGGCGCGGTGCTCGGATGGGTGCTCTCGAAGGTCGCGCGCAACCTGCTCGCGCGGGGCATGGCGAATATCCAATCGCTGTTCCTCGACACGACCTTCGCCGTGATGGGAGCGCTCAGCAAGGCGGACAGCGTCGTGACGCGCGATGAGATCCGCGCAGCAGAGGCGCTATTCGATCGGCTGCGCCTTTCGGCCGAGCAGCGCGATGCCGCGAAGGCGGCGTTTCGGCGCGGCAAGGCGCCGGACTTCGATCTCGACACCGAGGTCGACCGTTTCGCTCGCGCCGCGCGCGGACGCGCGTTTCTGCTGCACCTGTTTCTTCAGATCCAGCTGATGGCGGTCGCCGCCGACGGCGAAGTGCATCCCGCCGAGCACGCGATGCTCGTGCGCATCGCGCGCCGCCTCGGAATGACCGAGCACGACGTCGCGCAGCTCGAAGCGCTGCTGCGCGCCGCATCGCTGAGCGGCGCGGGGCACGGGGCCGGCGGGGGCGGCTACGGCTCGAGCGAGCGCACCGCCGGCGCGTATCGGTCTTCGGCGGCCTCCCAGCTCGCCGATGCGTATGAAGCGCTCGGCGTGATGCCGTCCGCGAGCGAAGCGGAGATCAAGCGCGCGTATCGGCGGCTCGTCAGCCAGAACCATCCGGACAAGCTGGCTGCGAAGGGGTTGCCCGAGAGCATGCGTGCGATCGCCGAGGAGAAGACCCGGGAGCTGAACGCTGCCTACGACCTCATCAAGGAAGCGCGCGGCTTCGTCTGAGCCGGTCGGCGAGGCACGAACAATGCGAGCACCTCGTTCAGCAGCTCGAGCCCCCGCGGCGTGACCGCGAGCCGCTCGGCGTCATCCGCCATCCAGCCCCGCGCGACCGCTTCGTCGATTCGGTCTCGGATTGCGTCGACGCTCGCTCCGGCGCGGGTCTCGAGCAGCGCGACGGGCACGCCTTCCGGAAGCCGAAGCGCGTTCATCATGAACTCGAGCACGAGATCGGGGCCTGAGATGCGTTCGATGTGAACGGCCGCGGGCGTTCCCGCGAGCTCGATGAAGGTTCGCGGGTTGCGCGTCTTCGCGCGCCTTTCGATCTCGCCGCGGCGGCGCGTCAGCTTGCCGTGCGCGCCCGCGCCGATGCCGAGATAGTCGCCGAATTGCCAGTAGTGCAGATTGTGCCGGCAACGATGTCCGGGCCGCGCGTACGCCGAGATCTCGTAACGCTCGTAGCCGGCGGCGGCGAGCCGGGCGCGGCCGGCCGCCTCGATCTCGATCACCGTCTCGTCGTCGGGCAACGGCGGAGGCCGGCGCATGAACGCCGTGCCCGGCTCGAGCGTGAGCTGATACCACGACAGATGCGTTGGCTCGAGCGCGATCGCCCGCGCGAGATCGCTCGCGGCGTCCGCCGGCGAATCGCCGGGCAACCCATACATCAGATCAACGTTGATATTCGTGAAGCCTGCGCGCCGGGCGGCGGTGACGGCCGCGACGGCTTCTTCCCCGTTGTGCACTCGCCCAAGCGCCGCGAGCTGCGCATCGCGAAAGCTCTGCACGCCGATCGATAGACGATTGACCCCCGCGGCACGAAACGCGGCGAAGCGAGCCGTGTCGGCGGCGCCGGGGTTCGCTTCGAGCGTGATCTCGGCGTCTGGCGCGAGATCGACTCGCGCCCGAATGCCGTTCAGCAGCGCGGCGATCGCTTCGCCGGAGAACAGGCTCGGCGTGCCGCCGCCGAGATAGACGCTGCGCACCTCGGCCGAGCCCATGGCATCGCGCTCGGCCTCGAGGTCGCGGAGCACGCCATCGATATAGGCCGCCTCGGGCAGACGGCTCTCGGCGCGATACGAGTTGAAGTCGCAGTACGGGCACTTCCTCACGCACCACGGCAGGTGCACGTACAGCGACAGCACGGGGGGCGATTCGATCATCGGGTCGATTGGGCCCGGCGGCACGATGCCGGGCGAGATGACGTTAACACGGGAGCGGCCCGTCCGCGCGGATATCGCACGATTCGTTTGTCGTCCGGCCGATTGGGCTACGATAGGCACCCGGCCGGCGCGTCGCCGAGACGCGGCGGAGGGGGCCGGGCTTTGCTCACTCGAGCGTGTGAAGACGCAGCGAACCGCTTATATCGCATACCTGTTCGCCGCCGCGGCCGTGATCGTCACGGCGGCGGCGTGGGTTGCGCTTGTCGACCCGGCCGAGCGTCCGCCGTCGCTGCCGTTCCTGATCCCCGTGATGATCGCGGCGCTGATCGGCGGATTCGGACCGGGGCTCGCCGCGACCGGCGTCGCGACCGTGCTGCTCGCCGTCCCGCCCGTCGGCGGCTTCGCCGAGCCGCTGAGCGTTCAAGGCATTCTGTGGCATCTGCTGTTCGTCGGCGAAGGCGCGCTCGCGAGCTGGCTGATCTCGTCGCGTCCGAAAGCGGTTTACGCGCTCGGGCTCGCCGAGCGGGGGCGGGTCGAGGAGGCGCTGCGCCGTTCCGAGGAGCGTTATCGGGCGATCGTCGATACGCAGTCCGAGATGGTCTGCCGGTTCCGGCCGGACGGCGAGATTCTATTCGTGAACGGCGGCTACGCGCGCGCGTGCGGCACGGTTCCCGAGGCGCTCGTCGGACAGAACCTGTGGAAGTTCATTCCCGATGAGGATCGGCCTTCCGTGCAGGCGATGCTCGATCGGCTCACGCCCGAGTCGCCGGAGGTGCGGATCGAGAACCGCTTCGAAACCGCCGAGGGGATACGCCATACGCTGTGGACGAACCGCGCGCTCGCGTTCGACGAGCAGGGCCGCTGGACCGAGGCGCAGTCGACCGGCATCGACATGACCGATCGCAAGGAAGCCGAGGAGGCGCTGCGCGACGCGAACCGGCGGCAGACGGAGTTCCTCGCCGTGCTCGGGCACGAGCTGCGCAACCCGCTCGCGCCGCTCAGCGCGGGACTCGAGCTGCTTCGTCACGACCGCGGCATCGAGTCTGTCGAGAACGTCCGCGCGATGATGCACCGTCAGCTCGAGCATCTGACGCGGCTCGTCGAGGATCTGCTCGATCTGTCGCGCATCAGCCGCGGCGAGATCGCGTTGCGCAAGATGCCGATCGATCTGCGTCAGGTCGTCCACGACGCGATCGAGCTCACGCGTCCCGCGATCGGCGAGCGCAACCATCGATTGGTGATCGACGTCGGTCCGAAGCCGCTGACGGTCGAAGGCGATTTTCAGCGCCTCACACAAGTCGTTGCGAATCTGCTGAGCAACGCGGCGCGGTACACCGATAGCGAAGGGACGATCGAGATCGTCGCGGAAGCGGACGGCACTGAAGCGGTGCTGCGTGTGCGCGACAACGGTTTCGGCTTTCCTTCGGAGCGCGTCGACACGCTGTTCGACATGTTCATTCAAGTGCCCGAGCATCGCGAGCGAACGGGCGGGGGCGGGCTCGGCATCGGGCTAGCCCTTTCGCGCCAGCTCGTCGAGCAGCACGGCGGTGTGATCAGCGCCCACAGCGAGGGGCCGGGCCGCGGCAGCGAGTTCACGGTGCGCTTGCCGCTCTGCGACGTCGAGCCGGTCGACGTCGCGCCGCCGACGGCGATGAGGTCGGCGGACTTCGACGGCGCCGTGCCGCGCCGCATCCTCGTCGTCGACGACAACATCGATGCGGCCGAGAGCTTGCGGCTCGTGCTCGAGTTCGAAGGACACACCGTGCACGTCGAGCACGACGGGAAGCGCGCGGTCGAGGCCGTCGCGTGGTTTCAGCCGAACGTCGTGCTGCTCGACATCGGCATGCCGGAGATGGACGGGTACGAGGTGGCGCGCCGCATTCGCGCCGGGGCCGGCGGCGGCGACAAGCTCTTGGTCGCGATCACGGGGTGGGGGCAGAGCTCGGATCGCGAGCGCGCGCTCGAGGCCGGCTTCGACGCTCATCTCGCGAAGCCCGTCGATTGGGACGCGCTAACGGCGCTGATCGAGTCCGATACGAGCGCCGTCCGCGGCTGAGCCGCGCGAAGGGGACGGCTTCGGCCGCGTTCGGCGGGCGGCGCGCCACGTCGTCGCGACGCTCGGCAGCGCACGGCGAATGCCCTTGAGGGCCGGCACGAGCCGCGCGAATCGCTGCCGATCGCGATCGTTCCAGCGGAACCCGTACTCGTCGCGTATCCGGTCGGGTAGCGTGCCGAGCGTCAGTAACCGCGTCATCAGGAGCCCTGGCGCGGCGAGCGGTCCGAACGCCGGATAGAGAATCGCATCGGCGAGGTCGCGCGCTTGAGCGCCGATCGCGATGTCGCCCGACGCGTAAAGCCGTGCGATGTAATCGTCGAGCGCGGCCTTCGAACGCGGCACGGTTACCGGGTCGGCGCCGAGCGCGACCGCGACGCCGGCGGCCTCGTCGCAGTATGCATCGTGCTGCTCGCGCGTCAGCGGAGCGACGAGCAGCTCGTAGAACATCGGCACGGACTCGATCAGTGTTGCGTGCACCCAGAGCACGAGCTCGCCGTCCTCGGCGGAGTAGGGCGTGCCCGCGCCGAACCGGCCGACGCCGCGCTCGAGCGTTCCGTTCACGCGGCGGTGAATCGTCATGATTCTGTCGAGCGTGCTTTGCCGCTCCGCCGGCGACCCGAAGGTCAACGAGAGCATCGCTCGAACCGTGTTGCGCAGCCGCTGCACGGCCGCGGCCGGCCGTGCGCGAAAGTGGCTGTGCTCGTAGACGCCCGCGGCGATCAGAGGGTGAGCGAACTGCAGCAGGATCGCCCGCGGCCAGGAAAGAAGCACTAGACGTTCGGCATTGACGAGCCGAGAGATCGGCCAATGCTCGACTGGCTTCGACGGCTGCAAACGAGCGTTCCTCCGCTGCGGTGCGGTGGACACGTGCAAGAATCGAACCGGTGCCGTGGGCCGCGGCCCGCGGTAAGCCTCCCGTCAGGAGGATTGGAGAACGCGGCTGCCTCCGGCCCAGCGATCGTGCACGCCTTGACCCTGCGGGCCCTGGCGGATGGAGACGAGGATCCAGATCCAGACCGCGAGCGCGAGCACCGGGCCGATATACGGAACCGCTCCGACGACCGTGAACGCCTCGCGCGCGACGGCTTGCTGCAACGGCAGATTGGCTCCGTCGGCGCCTTCGACGCGAAGCCAGAGCACGCGCTTCCCCGGCGTCGTTCCGTGGTACGTGTCGAAGAGCGCGAAATACGCGAGCGTTGCGGCGGCCCCGAGAACGAGCCACCCCGAGCCGAAGCCGGAGCCGAAGATCGATGATAGGACCGAGAACAAGACCGCGAGGATCACGCCGTCGATGATGCGCGCGGCGACTCTCCGCAGGATCGGGGCCGTGTCGTTCGGTCGGTCGGTCAGCGAGTCCGTCATTCGGTGCTCCTTTCGTCGCAACAGGGTGTGCAGCAATCGGTCGGTGAGCGGCCTGGGCAGCGGCGGTTGCGGGACGAGCGCATCGGGTGCGAGCTGGACGAATAAGGGCCGTATCACGACTCCCTCCCGCTCGTTCTTATAGAAGCGGATCTTACCAGAGCCGAATGCTTCGCAGCGAAGACGCCGTTGCAGGCATAGGGGTCGTTATGAAAAACGAGTGTGTCCAGCGCCGCCAAGCGAGCGGTCCCGCTAAACCAAGCGGCTTCGACCCGTCATGCCTAGTATCACCGCGTATTGGCCCTACTAGTGTTTGAAAACTCGAACAGCGCGTCTTCGTGATCGGAGCAGGCCAGCGGTAGGGAGACTGCCAAGAACGATCGAAGGCACGCATTCAGCGTGCGGCGGGTAGACGCCGGGCGAAGTTCATGTCGACTCCGGTCCTTGGCACCGGAGGCGTCCGTGTCGTGTTCGGCACATGTGTCCCGCCAAGGTTTCAGCGATTGCGGCCGCTCACGGGGAAGGGCTTCGCTGCGGAAAGACTAGGCGACGAAAGGAGGCATTCTTTACATGAAGAAGGAGACAGTGGTCGGTTGCGGCTTGTCTTCGTTGGCCATCGCGTTGGCTTCGACGGGGATCGCATCCGCTCAAGAGGCGCCGCAAGCCGAAAGGGGAGTTCTCGAGCTCGTCGTCGTTACCGCTCAGAAGCGAGAGGAGGACATGCAGACGACTCCGATCGCCGTGACCACGCTGATGGGAAGCGATCTCGCGACGAAGGGCATCTATAACCCGATGGATCTGGAAGGGCAGCTTCCGGGCATCAGCTTTCAGCCGAACAGCGAGCTGTTCGTGAAGGTGCGCGGCATCGGCACGTTCAACCTGCAGCCCGGCGTCGACTCGGCCGTGGCCTATTCGGTCGACGGCAACTACGTCGCGCATCCGGCGCAGCTCCCGACTTTGATGATGGACCTCGAGCGTGTCGAAGCGCTGCGCGGTCCGCAAGGAACGCTTTACGGCCGAAACGCGAACGCCGGCGCGATCAACTTCGTGACGAAGCGGCCCACGTACGACTACGAAGTGTCGGGGTCGATCGGCTACGGCAACTACGATCTCTTCCAATCCGAGGTCGTCGCGAACCTGCCGGTCAATGACAAGGTCGCGATCAGAGGCGCTTTCGCGAGCCGGAGCCACGATCCGTATCTCGACGACGGCCACAATGACGAGGATCAGATCGCGACTCGGTTGCGCGCGCTGATCGAGCCGGGCGACAGGCTGAGCGTGCTGGCGACCGTCGATTACCTCCGTCGAGACGACTCGAACATCGGCGTGTCGGAGTGCCCGCCGAACGCCCCGGAGGCCGCTTGCGCCAACGTCGAGTGGAAGCCCTTCGACGGCAACGACGAGGCGAACCCCGACGACTACGCCTACTACGAGAACTTCGGCGCGTACGTTCAGATGGATCTCGACGTCGGCTTCGCGACGCTGACGTACATCCCGACGTATCGCGCGAGCGACAGCGCGTACCTGACGACGCCGACTCGTCCGTTCGTCGAGACCGTCGACGACAACTGGATGCGCACGCACGAGCTGCGTCTCGCCTCTCTGCCGTCGTCGTCGATCGACTGGGTCGCGGGACTCTACTACTCGAACGAGCGGATGACACGCGATATCCGCTATTACTGGGATACGAATCCGAGCATCCCCAAGGGTCCGGACGACCTGATCAACTTCTTCGACGTCGACTACTACAAGGCGCGATCGAAGGCCGCGTTCGCTCAGGTGACCGTGCCGGTGACCGACCTGCTGCGCATCACCGCCGGGCTGCGCTACACCGACGAGATCAAGATCTCCCGCGGATCCGCGAGCGCCTATGTCGGCGACGTCGCGAACCCGACTCTCGTCAGCGTGCCGACTGGCGATACGCAGGAGGATAGCCGGTGGACCTGGAGGCTGGGCATCGAGAAGGATATGTTCTCGGACAGCATGTTCTATGCGAACGTCAGCACCGGCTTCAAGTCGGGCGGCGTGAGCCAGGCAGACCCGAACATCGATCTGCCGACGACCTACGGTCCGGAGAAGATCACGGCTTATCAGGTTGGCAGCAAGAACCGCTTCCTCGGGCGTCGTCTGCAGCTGAACGGTGAGCTGTTCTACTACGACTACGAAGGCTTCCAGGCGCTTCTGCCGTCGTTCCAGCCGTCGGGCTTGCTGTACTTCCTGACCGTGAACTCGCAGGAGGCGGAGTTCTACGGCGGCGAGCTAGAGAGCACGTTCCTCGTGACGCCGAACGATCAGTTCGACTTCTCGTTGGCGTGGATCGAGGCGGAATTCGAGGAGTTCGTCGTAGGTGCGACAGACAACTCCGGCAATCGGCCGGCCCATACGCCTAAGTACACGATCAATCTCGGGTACGAGCGCATCTTCGATCTCGCGAACGGCGGCGACGTCACGGCTCGAGTCGAGACGCGCTTCGTCGACGACTACTTCGTCGAGGCGTCGAACTATCTGGGCGGCCTCCAGGACAGCTACATGCAGAGCAACGCGTTCGTGACGTACAACGCGCCGAATCGCAACTGGAGCTTGACCGCGTGGATTCGTAACATCGAGAACAACGACGTGATCTACAACATGAACCCGCCGGGTACCCGGCCGGTCACGATCGCCAATCCGATGCCTCCGCGCACGTTCGGTTTCACGTTGAGGGCTTCGATGTAAGCTTCTCGAGAGCCCGATATCGGCTCTGCCGATATCGGGCTGCCGATTCGTAGCAGCGCTTGGATTCGAATGGAGATGAATGCAAATGCCGAGACCGGGACCTAAAGCAGTGCTCATGGCGTCCGTCCTAGCTGCCGGTGCGGCCTTCGCGCAGCAGCCTGGCCAGGATAGTGCGGTCTATGAGCTCGAATGCGACCGAGCCTGCTTGCTCGGTGCGCTCGAGGGATACATGGACGCTCTGCGCCGAGGATCGCCGGCCTCCGCGCCGGTCGCGGACAACGTCGTATTCACCGAGAACAACGTCGTCATCCCTCACGGAAAGGGGTTTTGGGGAACGGTCGATACCGTCGACGAGGTCGGGCTGGTCGCTGCGGACACGCAGACGCAGAATGCCGCGTGGTTCGGCTCGGGTGTCGAGAACGGCGAGCCCGTGATCTACGCGGTCCGCGTCCATGTGACGAACGGCAGGATCGACGAGGTCGAAAGCGTCGTTCACCGCTTGAACGATCTGCCCGCGCCGTTCGGCGATACGACGAACCTGCTGCATGACCCGGAGTTCAACGAGGTGCTGCCGCCCGAGCAGCGCCGTCCGCGGGAGAGGATGCTCGCGATCGCGGACGCGTACTTCGACACGGTCGAGCTCAACGACGGCCAGGTGCTCGCACCTTTCGCGGACGACTGCAGCCGTCTCGAGAACGCGATGAGGACGGCTAGTCCGAACCGCGACGAAGCCGAGCTTTCGGATTTCGTCTCCGGCTGCAAGGCCCAGTTCGAGATGGGCTACTTCCTGATCAACAAGCGCGTTCGCGAGCGGACGTTCCCGATCGTCGACGAGGAGCGCGGAATCGTCGTCGCGACGGGGTTCTTCGATCACGCGAACGAGTGGGACCGGTACCTGCTGACGGACGGCTCCGTCCGAGAGACGTGGCTCAAGTGGCCGAACTCGATCACGCTGCTCGAAGCGTTTCGGATCAAGGACGCCGAGATTCAGAAGGTCGAAGCCGTCTTCACGTACGTGCCGTACTTCATGCACAACCCTTGGGCCGGTGAAGCCTCGGTCCCGCCGGTGCCGGTCAGCTCCCCGGAGCAATGCGACGCCGCGTGCCTGACGAGCCTTGCCGATCAGGTCATGCAGGGCTATGTCAACCGCGGCTCGTGGAAGAGCTTGCCGTGGGCCGAGAAGGTCGGCTACGAGGAGAACAGCGTCGGCATGCAGGTCAACGAGGGGATCTGGGGCTCGACGACCGGCATCGACGATAAGCCGCTGATCATCGCCGACGAGACGCTCGGCCGTGCGCTGTGGATCGGCCGGATCGACGAGCAGAAGCAGCCGGCCTGGGCCGCGGTCACCGTCAGCGCGGACGCCGACAAGAT
The DNA here is from genome assembly GCA_964388365.1 of uncultured Gammaproteobacteria bacterium. Lineage (GTDB taxonomy): Bacteria > Pseudomonadota > Gammaproteobacteria > Steroidobacterales > Rariloculaceae > ZC4RG20. The sequence continues at coordinate 21,508 of CAYMAF010000027.1, forward strand.
CGGTCGGATCGAAGCACTGATTCGGCGCAAGGAATATGCCGATCCTTACGCCGAGCCCGTGACCGCACCGCAGTTCTCAGTGCTGGCGGCGAACCGGCGTGCGTCCCGCGCGGACATGCTGACGATGGTGGATCGCTACTACTGGGCGATCGACGCGCGCACCGACGCGGCGCCGGCGGAGCTTGCGGAGAATTGCGAGCTTCGGATCAACGGACAGCCGATGTACGCGTGCGGCGAGCCGTTCACGAATAGGCTTCGCCAGAACCTCGAACGGATTCGCGACCGAAGGGTCGTCGCCGTCGACGAGGCGCGCGGGCTTGTGGCGATCTCGGCGTACGAGGATTACCCCGCGACGGTGCAGCAGTTCACCGCAGCCAACGGCCAGACGTATGAGGACGTCGTGCACTATCCGCGCACGCTCCAGATCGTCGAGCTGTTTCGCATCGAGCGAGGCAAGATCAGCCGAATCGAGAAGTTCACGTCGGAGCTTCCGTACGGAATGACGCCGCGCCGGTGAGTGACTGACTCCCCCCGGGACGGTCTGGCCTGGCAGGATCAGGTTGGACCGTCCTTTTTTCTTGCAGAATGGTTCGCAGCCGACGACTCTGATAATCCAGATCGCTAGAGAGGGAAGAGGCATGCCGATTCGCGTACTTCTTGCAGCTTTGCTTGCAACGCAACTCGTCGCTTGTGCGCAGAACGATGGCGTGACGAACGATGCCGTCGAGCGTCTCAACGAGCAGCTTCAGCGCATCGACGAGCGTCTCCAGCGGCTCGAGGACAAGGCCGCCATCCATGACCTAATTCAGGAGTATGCGGTCCGGCTGACGTCGCGAGATTTCGACGGCTACGTCGAGCTCTTTGCGCCGGACGGCGTGTGGCAGAACGGCGATATCGTCAAGAACGGCCGCGAAGAGATCAAGGCGATGCTCGTCGACATGTTCCCGAACACGCCGCCGGATTACGTCAACACGAGCAGCTACATGCTCGTGTCGAACATCCAGGTGCAGGTCGACGGCGATCGCGCTCGCGCGAAGTCCCGGCAGACCTCGATCATCCGCGGAGCGGACGGCAGCCCGGTCCCAGTGCTGGCCGGCATGTACGAAGACGAGTTCGTTCGCCTGAACGGCGAATGGAAGTTCAGGCACCGGAACGACATCACGTTCATCCCAACGCAAGAGGAATGGGCGAAGCGCATGGCGGAAGGGGTGCTTCTGCAAGACTGATCGCGCGAGCGTGGGCCGGTGCGCGGCGCGGGAGCTGCGCCCGGATTCGCGCCGAATCCGCTTCGAGATTTAGCCGGCCTGTCGAACTGCGCCGGCGGCTTCTGCTGCTCGGGTGAATATCCGCTTAGGAAGCTCAGGCGACACCTAGGAGCGGCCGTCCCTCGGTCCCCCAATGCGAGGGGGGCGGCCGCGGTCTTCGCAAGCTGGCGCGTTCCCGACCAGCCGTACGTTTCCGCCGAAACGTGACCGACCGTCGGCTCTCCCCGCACCTCTGTCCAGAGCGGAAGAAGGCCTTCTTCCAGAGGGGCGTATTCAGCCATCGAGGGTGGCGCTCGTCGGGGTGTCGACACTCGCGTGGTCCGCGGGCGCGCAGGACTTTCGCTCGTTCGGCCTGACGGCCGTCCATGTAGCGAGGATCGGAGCGCTGGGGGCATCGAACGCCGCCGTAGGGGACCACGTAGGCCGTGATGGCCGATGCGTGAATGAGTGGCTGGCGGAGAGGGTG
>CAYMAF010000028.1:0-23137 GCA_964388365.1 uncultured Gammaproteobacteria bacterium
GCGTTCGCATGCCGTCGTGGATTCCCGGCAGCTACCTGCTGCGCGAGTTCGCGCGCCACATCGTCGGCATTCGTGCCGAAAGCGGCGGGCGGCCGATCGCCATCGAGCAGGCGGACAAGAGCTCGTGGTGGTGCCGCGGCGCCGAAGGCGACCTCGTCGTGACCGCGCAGATCTACGCGCTCGACCTGTCGGTGCGCGGCGCGTTCCTCGATGACCGCCGCGGCTTCTTCAACGGCACGTCGTTGTTCCTGATGGCTCAGGACCGAGCGCACGAGCCCGTCGAGCTCGTGCTCGAGCCGCCGTCGGATCCGCGCTGCGCGGACTGGCGCGTCGCGACGGCGATGCGGACGGTCGCGGTCGACGAGCGGGGCTTCGGACGGTACCGCGCCGACGATTACGACGAGCTGATCGACCATCCGTTCGAGATCTCCGCTTTCGAGGAGGCGGCATTCGAAGCAGGCGGCGTTCCCCATCGGCTCGTCGTCGCCGGGCGATTCGACAGCGATCTCGAGCGCGTCGCCGCGGATCTCAAGCAGCTCTGCGAAGCGCAGATCGACTTCTTCGGCCGGCCGCCGCCGTTCGATCACTATTGCTTCCTTTGCATTGCGACGGGCGGCGGCTACGGCGGCCTCGAGCATCGTGCCTCGTCGAGCCTGATGTTCGATCGGGACGACTTGCCGAGGATCGGCGAGCCGGGCATGCCGCCCGAGTATCAGCGTTTTCTCGCGCTCGCGAGCCACGAGTACTTCCACGCGTGGCACGTGAAACGGACGAAGCCGGCTGCGTTCGTGCCGTATCGCCTCGAGCGGCGCAACCATACGCGGCTCCTCTGGGTCTTCGAGGGCATCACGAGCTACTACCAGGAGCTGTTTCTCGTCCGCAGCGGCCTCATCGGCCCCGAAGCGTTTCTGACTCGGCTCGCGCAGACGCTGACGCGCGTCTACCGCACGCCGGGCAGGCATCGGCAGTCGCTCGCCGACGCGAGCTTCAATGCCTGGGACATCCTCTACAAGCCCGAGCCGAACTCGCCGAATGCGTCGGTCAGCTATTACGCGAAAGGCGCGCTCGTCGCGCTCGCGCTCGATCTCGAGCTGCGGCGGCGCTCGAGCGTCAGCCTCGACGACGTCGTCCGCGAGCTGTGGCGACGCTACGGCGAGCGCGGCATCGGCGTGCCCGAGGACGGATTCGAGGCGCTCGCGGCCGAGGTGTCCGGACTCGACCTTGCGGAGTTCTTCGCGCGCGCGGTGCGCGGCACGGACGACCTGCCCCTCGACGAGCTCTTCGCGTCGGTCGGCATCGGGTTCGAGCTGCGGCCGCAGGCCGGCCCGGACGATCGCGGCGGGCTGCTGCCGCGAAGCTCCGCGGCGGCGCCGACCGCCGGGGCCGACAGCGCCGACGCGCCGCTCGGCCTCGGAATCACGTATCGATCCCGGCCCGACGGCCTCGAGCTGACCGCCGTGCTCGACGACGGGCCGGCCCAGCGGGCCGGCCTCGAGCCCGGCGACGTGCTGATCGCGCTCGATCGGCTCAAGGTCGATGCACGTCGCCTCAAGACCCGGCTCGCGCGGTTCGAGGACGGCGAGCGCATCAGCGCGACGGTGTTCCGCGGCGACGAGCTGCTCGAGGTCGGCCTCGTGCTCGCGGCGGCCCCGCGGAATACTTGCTGGCTCCGGCTGCGTGACGATGCGGAACGGGCCGCCGAAGCCCGCCGAGAGGCGTGGCTCGCCGCGTCCGGGCCCGACTCGGCGTAAGATTCGCACCCGATGATCGAGCTCGGACTGAAATTCACGATCGCGTACCTGCTGGGGTCGGTGCTCGGCAGCCTCGTCGTCGGCTACCTGAAGGGCGGCGTCGATATTCGCCGCATGGGCAGCGGCAATCCCGGCGGCACGAACGCGTTCCGCACGCAGGGCAAGGCGTTCGCGCTCTGGGTCATGGTGATCGACGTCGGCAAGGGCATCGCCGCCGCGGCGTGGCTGCCGGATCTCGCGATTCCCGGCGTCGGCCTCGATCCGGCCGTCTCGCGCGAGCTCGTGCTGTACGCGGCCGCGTTCGGCGCAATCCTCGGGCACTGCTTCCCGGTTTGGTTCGATTTCCGCGGCGGCAAGGGCGCGGCGACGGCCGCGGGCCTGCTGATCTTCCTCGATCCGGCGCTTGGCGCGGCCGCGCTCGCTGCGTGGATCGGCGTCGTCGCGCTCACCGGGTACGTCGGGCTCGCGACGATGACGGCGTCCGTGCTCGCGGCCGTGCTCGCGGCCATGCTGCGCCTGCCGGACGAGCACGGGTTCGTGCTGTTCGCCGCGTGCGTCGCTGCGCTGATCGTCTTCACTCACCGCAGCAATATCCGGCGTATGCTGAATCGGACGGAGCCGCGCTTCGGCCGGGCAGCGGGCGGGAAATAGCCGGCCGAGATGCGGGACGATGCCGCTCCGCCGTTCTGACGCGCCCGCGGGCCGCGAGACCGCGGTCGGATTCGAGGGCAGTGTGCTCGCGGCCGACGCGCTGCTCGTCCGCCTCGCGGACGGCCGTCCCCGCGCGCCCGACGCGCTGATCGGGCCGGGTCGTGCGAATCGCGAGGAGTTGGATCTCGTGCTTCGCGAGCTCGAGCGCCGCGGCGTCGAGCTCGTTCGGGACGACGACGGGCGGATCCGGCTCGCGCGGCCGCTCGACTTGCTCGACGCCGACGCGCTCCGTACGCGGATTCCGCCGGCCGCGGCGCGCCGGATCGAGCGTCTCGAGGTGTTCGTGTCGCTCGACTCGACGAACCGACGGCTGCTCGAGAGTGACGCGCCGACGCCGGGCGCGGCGCGCATTTGCATCGCCGAGTATCAGCATGCCGGCAGGGGCCGGCGGGGGCGCCGCTGGATCGTGCCGCCGGCGGCGGGGCTTTGCATGTCGGCGGCGTGGTCGTTCGTCGATCGGCCCCGCGCGCTGCCCGCGCTCGCGCTCGCCGCGGGCGTCGCTGCGCGCCGAGCCGTCCGCGGCGTCTGCGGCACGGAGGCCGCGCTCAAGTGGCCGAACGACCTCGTGCTCGGTAGCGCGAAGCTCGGCGGCATTCTCGTCGAGACGGTGCCGCGCCGTGCGGGCGGCGTCCTTGTGGTCGTCGGTATCGGGATCAATGTCGCGCTCCCTCGCGGCGCGGCCGCGCCGTGCGAGTGGCCGGGCGGCGCGGCCGATCTCGCCGCGGCGCGGAACGGCGCTCCGCCGAGCCGCGCCGAGCTCGCGGCCGCGCTGATCGCGCGGCTGGTCGAGCTCCTCGAAGGCTATGCCGAGACCGGGCTCGCGCCGTACCTCGCCGAGCTCCGTGCGGCCGACACGTTGCACGGCCGGCCCATCGTCGTCACGGATGCGGGCCGCGAGACGCGCGGGGTCGGCGCCGGCATCGACGGCGACGGAGCGCTGCTCGTCACCGACGGCGATGGCCGGTGCCGCCGCATCGTCGCCGGCGATGTCACGGTGCGGCCGGGATGATCTCCCGACTGGACTCGGCTTGCCCGGCAGCGGATGATCGTTCGGGTCCGCCGCGCCGCCGGGTGCGACCGCCTGCGCTTTGCGCGGCGAGGGGAGGCTGGCGATGACGACGGTCGTCGTGGACATCGGGAACACGCGGATCAAGTGGGCGCGCGCCGAAGGCCGGCGCCTGCGCGAGAAAGAGCACGCGGTGCATGCCGGCGACGAGGAACGGGCGCTCGCCGTGCTCGCCGCGGCGCTCGCTTCGGCGCCGGTCGAGCGCATCGTCGTCTCGAACGTCGGCGGATCGGCGCTCGCTGCGCGGCTCGACGCGCTGGCGCTCGAGCGCTTCGGCGTGCGGCCCGAGCATGTCGCGGCCGCGATCGAGACGCTCGGCGTCCGCTGCGCGTATCGGGATCCGTCGCGCCTCGGCGTGGACCGCTGGGTCGCGGTCGTCGCGGCCTATCATGCCGCGCTCGCGCGGCCCGATGCGCCGCGGCCGGTCGGCGTGATCAGCGCCGGCACCGCGATGACATTCGATGCCGTCGACGTTCGCGGCCGGCATCTCGGCGGCCTGATCCTGCCCGGACCGAGGCTCGCGGCCGAAGCGCTCGCGAAAGGCACGCGCGGGATCGGCCCGACTCCGCCGGCGAAGACGAAGCCCGCGGGCCTGAAGCTTCTCGGCCGCAGCACCGAGGACGGCGTCGGCTTCGCGGCGATGCTCGCGCCGGCCGCGGCCTTCGACCGAGCTGCGGCGATCGTCGCGAAGGAGCTCGGCATTCCGCCGGTCGTCTATCTCGCCGGCGGCGACGCTGCGGCGCTCGCGCCGTGGCTGGAAACCGAGGTGCAAGTCGAGGCAGACTTGGTGCTCAAAGGGCTTGCGCTCATTGCCGCCGAGACGCCGCCCGGGGGCGCGGCGTTCGCCGCCCGCCGTCCGGACGTTCGCTGAATGCGAAACCTGTTCTTCGCGCTCGTGCTCGCCAATCTGGGGTTCGGGGCTTGGTCCGCCTGGTACGCGGCCGAGCCGACGACGGCGGCCCAGCCGCCTGCCGGCGCGCCGATCCGGCTCGTCAGCGAGGTCGAGCCAGAGCGCGCCGAGGCCGACGATCCCGGCGCCGCGGACGGGCTCGAGGCGTCTGCCGGACCGGCGGAGGCCGACGAGCCCGAGCGCCCCGACGCCGCGGTCGCGGCGAGCCGTTGCGTCAGCGTCGGCCCGTTTCCGGATCTGGCCGACGCGGCGGCCGCGTCCTCCCGTCTCCGCGCCGCGGGCTTCGAGCCGTCGCAGCGGGTCGCGGACGGAGAGATCTGGGTGGGTTACTGGGTGCATCTCGAGGGGATCCCGACCCGCGACGAAGCCGGCCGGATCCTCGAGACGCTTCGCGGGAACGGCATCGGCGAGGCCTACCTGATCCCGGGCGAGGAGGACGGTCATATCATCTCGCTCGGCGTGTTCAACGATATCGGCCGCGCCGGCCGGCTGCGCGAGCAGGTGCGCCGCCTCGATCTCGAGCCGGCGATCGTCGACCGGTCGCGGCGCGGCACGGTGCACTGGATCGACGTCGAGCTGCCTCCCGAGCGAGATCTCGCGATCGAGATACTCCAGGTGCCGAATCGAATCACCCGTCTGGAGCAGCGTCCTTGCGAAGCGCCGGACTGAGCGCTCGGGTTCGCGTTTCTTGAGGTTCGGCTCGGCGCGCGCCGATTCCCCGGCCGAGCACGGTTGCGCTAAGGTTGACCGCTCGAGCGCACGACGCGCCGGGTAAGGTGCGCGGCGCCGCGGATCGCCGCTCGACGGGGCGGCGGCACGAGAACGCGATTTCGAGTCGAGGTCGAAACTTCAAGGAGACATGATGAGAATCATGAAGCGGACGTGGCTGCGGCTTGCGGTGCTCGCGGTCGGCGGGATGGCGGCGGCCGGCGTATACGCTCAGGATCTCGAGCGCCGGCTGCAGGAGGCGCTCGCGGCGCCGGAGCGCTCGGCCGAGCACAAGGAACGCGATACGAACACGAAACCGATCGATGTCCTCGAATTTCTCGGCGTCGAGGAGGGCATGACGGTGCTCGACGTCGTCTCGGGCGGCGGCTACTGGACCGGCGTGCTGTCGCCGGCGGTCGGACCGTCCGGGAAGGTCTACCGGCACAATCCGGCGTTCTTCGTGAGCCGCGAAGGCTTTCTCGAGCAGGAGCGCGAGCTCGTCGAGCGGCTCGGCAACGTCGAGCCGGTGCACGGCGATCTCGCCGAGTCCGGGCTCGAGAACGAGGTCGACGTCGCGATCACGTCGAACAATTTCCACGACATGTACAACCGCGGCGGAGACGAGGCCGGCATCGCGTTTCTGGCCGGCATCCATACGGCGCTGAAACCGGGCGGCGTGCTCGGCTTGATCGACCATGAGGGCTTGCCCGGCGGCGACAACGCGGAGCTGCATCGCGTCGATCCGGCCGCGGTGAAGCGCGTGCTCGAGGCGGCGGGCTTCGTGATCGAGGCAGAGTCGGATCTGCTCGACAATCCGGACGACCCGAAGACCGTTGGAGTCCGCGATCCGTCCGTCGTCGGCAAGACCGACAAGCTGCTGATCCGCGCACGCAAACCCGAGTGATCGAAGGGGCGCCGGCTCGAGGCGCCCCTCCCTGCACCGGCTATAATGCACGGCGGGGCTGGCGTAGCTCAGCTGGTAGAGCAGCTGATTTGTAATCAGCCGGTCGGCGGTTCGAATCCGTCCGCCAGCACCACGTTCGGCAGGGTTCATCGGTTTACACCTGCGCCGAGGCGAGCGGACCGAGCCGCGGTCGTCGTCGGCGAAGCCCAGCGCACCGAAAGCCTGCTCCGTTCTCGTCCGTCCGTCGCAAGCATCGCCGATGAACCTCACCGTCTACTGCGCGTCGAGTAACAAGATCTCGGACGTCTACGTCGAGGCGGCGGCCGAGCTCGGCGAGCTGATCGGCCGGGGCGGGCATACGCTCGTCTACGGCGGCGGTCGCGTCGGGCTGATGGGCGTCGTCGCCGGCGCGGTGCATCAGCACGGCGGACGCGTCTTCGGCGTGATTCCGAAAGCGCTCCGTGCCGTCGAGGGCGTCGCTTACGAGGTCGCGGACGATCTCGTCGAGACGCAGACGATGCAGGAGCGCAAGGCGCTGATGTTCAACCTCGCGCACGCGTTCATCGTGCTGCCGGGCGGCTACGGCACCCTCGAAGAGCTGATGGAGGTGCTGACGCTGAAGCAGCTCGGCTATCACGAGAAGGCGCTCGTGCTCGTGAACACGGCCGCGTTCTTCGAACCGCTGCTGAGGCTCTTCGAGCACTTCTACGCCGAGCGCTTCGTCAGCCCGAGCACGCGCGCGCTGTTCCACGTCGCCGCGACGCCCGCCGATGCGATGCGGTACGTCGCCGACTACTCGCCCGACGCATCGCGCGCCGGCCGAGCGCGATGGGAGTGACCGCGCCCCGTTACCCCCACAGCGCGCGGGAAGCGATCGCCGCGCCTTCGACGAGCGAGCGCAGCTTCTTGAACGCGATGTCGGGATCGACGCGCGACGTGCCGGCGAACGTGCCGAAGCCGCAATCGGTGCCGGCGATCACGCGCTCGCGGCCGACGATATCTGCATACTGACGGATCTGTTGCGCGACGAGCTCGGGGTGCTCGACGTAGTTCGTCGTCGACATGATGCACCCCGGGATCAGGATCTTGTCGTCCGGAATGCGCACGTCCCGCCAGACCGTCCATTCGTGCCGGTGGCGCGGATTCGCGGCCTCGAACAGGATCGCCTGGGGTTTCGCTTTGAGCACGATGCCGAGGATCTTCTCGAGCGGGATGTCGTGATCGTGCGGCCCTTCGTAGTTCCCCCAGCAGACGTGCATCCGCATCCGGTCGGCCGGAATGTCGCGCACCGCATCGTTCAGCGCCTCGACTTGATGCTCGGCGCGCTTCAGGAACTCGTCTTCGCCGAGCTCCTGAAAGCCGGTATGCCTCGCCATTGCGAGGTCGGGGCAGTCGAGCTGCAGCACGAAGCCGGCGGCGGCAATCGCCTCGTACTCGGGCCGCATCGCGTTGGAGATCGCCTCGACATAAGCCTCGTGCGTCGGGTAGTAGCGATTCTGCTGGAACGCGGAGATCACGCCGGGCGACGCGGCGTTCATGAACGCCTCGCGCGCGCCGTGGCGCGCGACCGCGGCTTTTAGATTCGCGAGATCGCGGTCGAGCGCGCTGCGGTCGACGATCTCGATCGGGCCGACGCATGCCGCCCGCTTGAACTGCTGCGGCCCGGTCATCCGCGCCATCGCTTCGCGGAACCTCGGGTGCGGCGCGAGATCGAGATGCGGCGGACGGGGATGATGTCCCGCGAAGCCGGACAGCCGGTCCTTGATATACGTCGCATAGCCGATCTTGCTGGCCTCGCCGTCGCTGACGACGTCGAGGCCGATCTCGACCTGCCGGCGGACGATCTCGTCGACGGCGTCCGCAACCGCGCGATCGAGCTCGGCCGCATCGTGCGGCTCGCCGCGCTCCTTGCGGAGCAGCAAGTCGAGGACCTCGGGCGTCCGCGGCAGACTGCCGACGTGGGTCGTGAGGATCGCGTCCGTGCTGCGCAGCATCGAGTCTGTCTCCTTATCGGCGGTGGATACGGCGTCGACGGGTATTGTCCACGAACGGCACGCCGACGTCGCCCGCGCTCCGGCATGAGCAGCGCGTCATGCGGCGTAGGCCGCGATTCGAGTAAGCTTGCGTATCCGGAAAATCGGAGGTCTTTGCACGTGAGCGCCGATCTGCTCGGAGCGGAGCGACGGCCGCAGGACCCGCTCGCGGAGATCCTCGGCAGATTCGACGAAAGCCTGTTCAAGGCGCATTTCGAGAACTTGCCGGGACCCGCATACATCTGGCGCCGAGCGGACGACGACTTCGAGCTCGTCGCATGCAACAAGGCCGCGCTCGAGCGCCTTCGAACGGTCGCGACCGAGTTCCATCTCGGCTGTCGGGCCAGCGCGAAGCAGAACGACGACTCAGAATTCGTCGCGACGCTGCACGGCTGTCTCGGCGACGGCCAGGTGCGCAAGCTCGAAACCGATTACCGCTATCGGTCCGGCCAGGTCCGAAGGCTCGCGGTGACGCTGATTCCGATTTGCGGCGACTACGTGGTGCATCACCTCGAGGACATCACGGAGCGGCACGAGGCCGAGCTCGCGCTGCGTCAGTCCGAGGCACGTCTCAGGGCGCTGATGGACGCGCATCCCGACTCGATGGTGCGGGTCACGCGCGACGGCGTCTATCTCGACGCGCACGTTCCCGACGAGGTCACTCGCCAGCTCGGCTTCTGTGCCGAGCAATTCGTCGGCAAGCGCGTCGAAGACATCTTCGAGCCCGAGTTCGCGCGGATGCACGCGTATTACCGGCAAGCCGCGCTCGAGAACGGCGGCGTGCAGAAGTGGGAGTACACGCGGATACTGAACGGCGCTCGCCGTTTCATCGAAGCCCGCTTCGTGCCGGTCGGCGAGGACGAGGTGATGGTTACGGTCACGGACGTCACGGAGAGGGTCGATCTCGAGCGCCAGATCGTCCACAGCGTCGAGCGGGAACGGTACAAGATCGGTCACGATCTGCACGACGGGCTCGGTCAAATACTGACCGGCGTCAAGCTGATGCTCGAGCCGTTGCGGAAAAAGCTTTCCGCTGCCGACGACCGGGACGGCACGAATCTGCAGCAAGCGATCGATCTCATCAATCAGGCAATCGCGCAGACTTCCGAGCTCGCGCGCGGCCTCTCCCCGGTCGCGCGCGAGGCCGGCGGGACGCTGAGCCGAGCGCTCGAGCATCTCGCGAAACGGTCGCAATCGGTGCTCGGCGTCGTCTGCCGGGTCGAAACCTCGGCGCGTTTCGACGAGCGCTTGAGCGAGCAGTGCGCGAACAACCTCTATCGCATCGCGCAGGAGGCGGTGACGAACGCCGTCAAGCACGGCAACGCGACCGAGATCGACATTCGTGCACGCGTCGAGAAATACGGCTTGTCGCTGACGGTCGAGGACAACGGACGCGGGTTCTCCGCGCCGCGCTCGTCGAGCGGCGGAATGGGACTGCACATCATGCGCTACCGGGCCCGCGCGCTCGGAGGCGATCTGAAGGTCGCGAACCGGCAGGGCGGCGGCGCGATCGTCTCGGTCTGGTGTCCGTTCGCGCGAAGGCAGCAGCTCGATCTCGGCAAGACGTGATCGCCGCCTCCGCGGCTAAGGGCCGCGGTCCGCGTGCAGCTCGCGCTCGTCGTCGTCGGGCGGGCCGACGCGGACGAGCCATTCGCGTGTATCGCGCGCCTCCCCGGTTCCGAGCCACGCGAAGACGACGCTGTGCCACAGGACGCGCTGCACGTAGGCTCGTGTCTCGTTGTACGGGATATTCTCGATCCAGACGTCTGCGTCGAGCGGGCGATCCGGCAGCCAGCGCCGCGCCGCGGCGGGCCCGGCGTTGTAGCCCGCGAGCGCGACCGGAAGCTGACTGCCGAACTCTTCGAGCAGCGTCGCGAGCTCGGCCGCGCCGAGCATCATGTTCGTCGCGGGCACGAGCAGATCCTCGCGCCGCGGCGCGGGGAGATTGAAACGCCGCGCCGCCCGTCGGGCCGTATCCGGCTTCAGCTGCGCGAGGCCGATCGCGCCGGCCGCCGAGGCCGCGTCGGGCCGGAATAGGCTTTCCTGCCGAATCACGGCGTAGATCAGCGTCGGGTCGATTCGGGCCAGCTCCGCCGCCGCGGCGACCTCGGCGTCGTACGGCGTCGGATAGAGCAAGTGATAGTCGTCGAAGATGCGTTGCGACGTCGCCGTTGCGACGCCGAGGTCATACCACCCCCAGCGCATCGCGAGGTGGATCGTCTGTAGCCGGTCGGCGTCGTCGAGCGATGCCGAGCCGTGACGCCATTCGGCGACCGCGAGCCACGGCAGACGGCTGAAGAAGAGCTCGCGAGCGCGCACGAACGGCGGGCGCGCTTCGAGCTCGGCAAGCCGATCCTCTGCAAGCGGCACCGAGCGGTGCGAGGGCTTCATCGGCACGCCGAGGCGCGCGGCGGCCATCGCGGAGTAGAAGTTGTCGCGCGGCAGGATCTCGCGGTAAAGCTCGCGCGCACGGCCGCGGTCGCCGGCTCGCTCCGCGGCCCGGGCGGCCCAATAGCGCCAGCGCGTCTCGTCGCGCGTATCCGGGGACATTCGTTGGATCGCGCTTTCGGCGAGCGGGAAGTCGTCGGCCCAGAGCGCCGCGCGCGCGAGCCAGGCGAGCGCGTAGTCGTCGAGGTCCTCGGCCGCGACGCGTGCGAAGAAATCGAGCGCCTCGGGACGGCGGTCCCACGCGAGCCCGAGCGCGAGCGCGAGCGCCGCGCGGCTTTCGGCTCGAGCATCGAGCGCGAACCCGTCGACGAGCGCGTCGAAGCGCGCGAGCGCGTCGAGCGGCCGATTGCGCGTCAAGCGCCGCCAGCCGGCCTCGAGCGCGCCGTCCGGCAGCGGCTCCGCGCCGCCGCCGAGTAACGCGTCGAGCGTCTCGGCCGGGCGCTCGAGCAGGTCGGCCCAGCGATTCCAGCGCGCGGCGCGCTCGCGCGGCAGCCGGCGAGCGATGACGCGCGCGAAGGCGGCCTGTCCGTTCTCGAGCAGCCGCCTGACGCGCTGCTCGACGAGATCGTCGGTTAAGAGTCCCTCGCCGCGCAGCCATTCGAATACCGGCTCGCAGTCGAGCGGAAGCTGCCGGTCGGTGAGCCACAGGCCGATGATCTCGGGCGCGATGGCCTCGATCTCGTCGAGCGCGATGCGCGCACGTAACGCGAGACAGCGCAGCGACGTATCGTCGTCCGATTCCGCGACCGCGTCGAGAAACGCGCGCCATTGCTCGCGGCGCGCGAGGCTGTCGAGCCGTGCGCGGCGAAGCGTGTGCGCGACCGGCTCGCCGCGGTGGCGGGCGAGGAACGCCTCGGCGTCGGCATCGGCGGCCGTGCGCGCGCCGTCGGCACGCGCGAGCGCCGCTGCGATTCGCGCCGCCTCGAGATACGGGTAGAGCGGATAGGCGCGCAGCCGTTCGCTGTCCGCGGCGGCGAGCTCTGCCCCGCCGGGCCCGACGTTCGACCAGGCCTCGAGGAACTCGGCCCGCGCGTCGGCGAGCGCCGCGCGCGCCGACACCGGGCTCTCGGCCGGCGCGATCGATGCGCCGCCGATCGAGCCGCGGCCGTCCGCGGCCGGCTGCGCGTCCGCCGCCCGATTCGCGGCGCCGAGCAGCGATACGGCGAGCGCAGTCGCCGAAAGCGCGGCGGCGATTCCCCGTCGGCCGGCGGTCCGGCGTCGCTTGCGACTCCGCTTCCGCATCGCCGTCGCTCGTCGCCGCATTCGGATCATTGCCGCGTGTGCTGTGTCCTGAATCGCAGGCCGCGCTTCGGGGAGCGCGGCCCGTCGGATCCGCGCGGCCGCCGCCGCCCCTCCGGCGCGCCGCCCGTCCCCGGGGGCTGGAAGCGCGGCACGAGATGCTGCTTGCCGTTGCCGATCAGGTCTTCCCGACCCATGCGCTTCAGCGCCGCTCGCAGCAGCGGCCAGTTGTTCGGGTCGTGGTAGCGCAGAAACGCCTTGTGCAACCGGCGCACCTTCAGGCCTTTCGGCACGTGCACGTTCTCGCTGTCGCGCGAGACGCGTTTCAGCGGGTTTTTCCCGGAGTGGTACATCGCGGTCGCTGTTGCCATCGGCCCGGGGAGGAATGCTTGGACCTGATCGGCACGAAAGCCGTTGCGTTTCAGCCAAAGCGCGAGCTCGAGCATGTCCTCGTCCGTCGTGCCGGGGTGCGCCGCGATGAAGTACGGAATCAGATACTGCTCCTTGCCGGCCTGCCTCGAGTACCGGTCGAACAGCTTCTTGAAGCGGTCGTAGCTGTCGATGCCCGGCTTCATCATCTTCGAGAGCGGGCCCTCGGAGATCGCCTCCGGCGCGATCTTCAAATAGCCGCCGACGTGGTGCTGCACGAGCTCCTTGACGTACTCGGGCGATTCAGACGCGAGGTCGTACCGCACGCCCGACGCGATCAGCACCTTCTTGATGCCGGGCAGCGCGCGGGCGCGGCGGTACAGCCGGATCAGCGGGGCGTGGTTCGTGTCGAGATTCGAGCAGATGCGGGGATAGACGCAAGACGGCTTGCGGCACGCGGCCTCGATCTCGCGGCTCTTGCACGCGAGCCGGTACATGTTCGCGGTCGGGCCGCCGAGGTCGGAGATGATCCCGGTAAAACCCGGCACGGCGTCGCGGATCGTCTCGATCTCGCGCAGGATCGACTCCTCGCTGCGGCTCTGGATGATGCGGCCCTCGTGCTCGGTGATCGAGCAGAATGTGCATCCGCCGAAGCAGCCGCGCTGGATCGTGACGGAGAACCGGATCATCTCGTACGCCGGAATGCGCTCGCCGGCGTAACAAGGGTGCGGGCGGCGCGTGTAAGGCAGCTCGTAGATCCGGTCCATCTCGGCGGTCGTCAGCGGCACCGGCGGCGGGTTGAGCCACAGGTCCGCATCGCCGTGGCGCTGAACGAGCGCCCGGGCGTTGCCGGGATTCGCCTCGGTGTGCAGGATTCGCGATGCGTGCGCGTAGAGCACGGGGTCGTCGCGCACCGCCTCGTAATCCGGCAGCCGAATGAAGCTGCGGTCGCGATCGGCGCGCGGCGCTCGCCGCGAGAAGCGCACGACGTGCACGCCGGGCTCGACCCGCGGCTCGCTCGGCCGCACCGGCTCGAACGCGTACGGATCTTGAGGCTTCTCGATCGGGCCCGGCGTGTCGATGTCAGTCGAATCGATCTCGGTCCAGCCGGCCTCTGCACGCGTCCCGACGAATGCCGTGCCGCGCACGTCGCGTATCGCGTCGATCGGCTCACCGGCCGCAAGTCGATGCGCGATCTCGACGATCTGCCGTTCGCCGTTGCCGAACACGAGCAGGTCCGCTTTCGCGTCGAGCAGCACGGAGCGGCGGACTTTTTCCTGCCAGTAATCGAAATGCGCGATGCGCCGCAGGCTCGCTTCGATGCCGCCGAGCACGAGCGGCACGCCGGGAAACGCCTCGCGCAGGCGCTGGCTGTAGACGATGACCGAGCGATCGGGCCGGCGGCCGCCGACGCCGCCGGGCGTGTATGCGTCGTCGCTGCGCCGGCGCCGGTCCGCGGTATAGCGGTTGACCATCGAGTCCATGTTGCCGGCCGTGACGCCGAAGAACAGCCGCGGGCGTCCGAGCCGCTCGAAGTCGCGTGTCGAGCGCCAGTCGGGCTGGGCGATGATGCCGACGCGAAAGCCTTGCGCCTCGAGCACCCGCCCGATCAGCGCCATGCCGAAGCTCGGGTGATCGACGTACGCGTCGCCGGTCACGATGATCGCGTCGCACTCGTCCCAGCCGAGGGCGTCCATTTCCTCGCGCGACGTCGGCAGCACCGGCGCCGGTGTCAGCCGAGCGGCCCAGTGCTTGCGGTAGGCGAACAGATCCTTTGCTGTCGGTGCGGTCAGCGTGGCCATCCTGGTCCGGCGCGGTGGGAAATTGGGGTCAAGTCTAGCAGGCGGGTGGTTCGGGGTCGCTCAGTCGCGGTTCAGCTACGAGGCGCTTAAATCGAAGCGTGACTGAGGCAGCCGGGAGACCCGAGATGGACCGAAAAGCGCTCTCGAGGGCTTGGATCGCGGTCGCCGCTCTCGCGGTACCGCCTGCGTTCGCGGCGATCGAGGACGGCGAGCAGGTCGTGCGCGCGGCGTCTGGCTATGCGGCCGAGCTCGAGCCGGGCACGCTCCGCGAGATCGGCACGCTCGAGGAGCGGCGTTTCACGCCGCAGGACCGGGCCGCGTACTCGAAGCTCGCCGCGTCCTCGACGGTCTCGTCGGTGCGTGTGCCCGAGCACTGGATCTACGACGCGAGCGTCGAGCTCTTCTTCGATGCGGACGGGGACGGTTTCTATCGCTATCTGCGCGTGACGTTCGACGTCGACAGCTACGACCACCGGGCGTGGGTCTACGCGGTGCTCTATCTCAGCCCGGACGGCGAGGTGTGGGAGCTGCTGCACGAGACCGACGACTTCCGCGTCGACGGCGCGTCGCCGCACGACGCGTACGAGGTCGAGACCGAGCTCGTCTCGGGTTATCCGCCGGGGGATTATGACCTGCTGATCGAGATCTACGACGCCGAGACCGGTTGGCTCGTCGACGAGCTCGGCCCGGCACAAACGGCTGCGTTCGCGCTGCTGCCGCTCGAGGACGAGCTCAACGATCTGCCGGAGAGCGTGATCATCGTGCACGAGGACGGCGGGGGCGGCGCGTTTGGCTGGCCGGGGCTCGTCTGGCTCGCCGGGCTTGCGGTGCGGCGGCTGCGCGCGGGCGCGTCCGGCGGCGTCACGCCGCCGACTCGGTCTGCCGCATCTCGCGGACCCGGTCCGCGATGAATCTTCCGAGCTTCTCGAACTCGTCGCGGCGGGGGCTGCCCCGCCGCCATGCGAGCCCGATGTTCCGATAGTTGCTTTCCGCGAGCGGGTACGTTGCGACCTGCGTGTTCTGCAGCAGCGCCGAGCCCTCGGCCATCTCCGGCAGAAACGTGACGCCGAGATCCGCGTCGACCATCTCGATCAGTGTCAGCAAGCTCGATGCGGAGAACGCGCTCATCTTCTCGGTATCGCGGATGCGGCACGCGTCGATCGCGTGTTCGCGTAGGCAATGGCCCTCGCGCAGCAGCATCACGCTGCCGTCCGGCAGGCGGTCCGGCCGATAATGTTGCGGGTCGACGAGCCGGGTGCCCTTGTGAGCCGCGAGACGGAACCGATCGCGGAACAGCACGATGCGCTCGGTTCCGGGGAGGTCGTAAGGCAGCGCGAGGAGCATGATGTCGAGCACGCCGTCCATCAGCTTCTCGTGGAGCGTCTCCGTGACGTCCTCGTGCAAGAACAGCTTCAGCGCCGGAAACGCCTTGCGCACCGCGGGCAGCACCCGCGGCAGAAGAAACGGCGCGATCGTCGGGATCACTCCGAGATGCAGCGGGCCGGCGAGCGGCCGGTCGTCGCGGCGCGCGGCTTCCGCGAGGGCCGTGAGCTCGCGCAGGCAGCGCTTTGCGCGGGCCGCGACCTCGCGGCCCGTTGCGGTGATCGTCACCTTGCGGTTCGTGCGGTCGACGAGATTCGCGCCGAGCAGCGTTTCGAGCTCGCGGATCGCGACGCTGAATGCGGACTGCGACACGTGGCACGCAGCTGCGGCCTTGCCGAAATGCCGGTGCTCGGCGAGCGCGACGAAGTAGCGAAGCTGCTTCACCGTCGGCAGATGGGTCGCTGCCTCCATAGTAAAAAACGAACAAAATGTTCGAAACGATGTGTTTTATTAAATTATACGGATCAGTTAGACTCGTGTCTCGAGTCTAAGATTACACGGAGAGAAGAATGGCCATCGACATAGGGATTTCCGCCGAGGAGCGGGAAAAGATCGCCGAAGGGCTCGCTCGTCTCCTGGCCGATACGTACACGCTGTATCTGAAGACGCACAACTACCACTGGAACGTGACCGGACCGCTGTTCAACACGCTCCACTCGATGTTCGAGAGCCAGTACAAGGAGCTGGCCACGGCCGTCGACGAGATCGCGGAGCGGATCCGCGCGCTGGGCCATTTCGCTCCGGGCTCGTACAAGGCGTTCGGGAAGCTCGCGAGCGTCAAGGAGGAGGAGGGTGTGCCGACGGCCGAGGAGATGATTCGCCAGCTCGTGATCGGCCAGGAGACGGTCGCGCGCACGGCCCGCGAGGTCTTTCCCGTTGCCGACGCGGCGAACGATCAGCCGACGGCCGATCTGCTGACGCAGCGCATGCAAGTGCACGAGAAAAACGCCTGGATGCTGCGCTCGATGCTCGGCAAGTAGGCGGGCGGCGCGCCGAACGCCGGCCGGCCGCGAGGCGCTAGACGCCGATCTTCGTGAGCGCGTCGGCGACCTCGCCGAGGACGCGCGCGAAGCGCGGGTGCTCGGCCTCGAAGCGCAGCGCAGCGTCCTCGAGGCGCTCGCGCATCGATTGCGGTCCGGCTTGCTCCTCGAGCGCACGCTCGATATCCGACGCGAGCGCCTCGAGGACGGCGCGGGTCTCGGCGTCGAGCTCCGGCGCGTCGGCAAGCTCGGCGCGCAGCCGCTCGAGCTGTCGTTTCAAGTCGTCTCTGGACATCATGGCTCCGTAACGCGGCGAGCGACGGCAGCTGGCGCGCTCTCGGTATCCTATATCACCCGGCGCGCGCCGATGCGCCCGCCGTAGGACCGGGATCAGTAGGAGCGGGCGAGCACGACTCGGCTGCGGCGCTGCGGGTCCGCCGTCGCAACCTGCCCGTCGAGCGCGCGCACCCACATCCGGCCTGCATCGAGGCAGTCCGTATCGTCGAGGCCGCATGCGAGCCACCACGACTCGGCGTTTGGCGCACGCGTCAGCGGAAAGCGGCTCGAGTAGGTCGTCGCGCCGATGCCGTCGTCGGCGGTGCCGAACGAGGTGCCGGCCCGCTCGTCGCCCGGAGCGACGAGGACGGTCCGCGTGAGATCCGATGTCGTGCACGACCACCGTCCGTCGAAGCGGCCCGTCCCGACCGCGCACGCGAACACCGCGAGCGGATCGGCGCACGTATTGATCAACGCGATATCCACGCGGTCACCGAAGTTGAAACGATCGCTTTCCCGCACGCACGAGTTGCGCGGCCCGGGGCCGGCCGCGGCCTGATCGGGCTCGGCGAGCGGAGCCGCCGCGGCGAGCGGCTCGATCGGTGCCCGGAACTCGATTCGCTCGACGATCGACCTCGGCTCCGTGACCGGCGGATAGCGCCAGCGCCGAACGGCCGCGCTCGCGGCGGCGTCGAATACGCCCGCGGGCTCCGATCTCAGCACCTCGGCCCGTTGCACGAGGCCGGACTCTCCGATCGTGACCGCGAGCTCGACCCAGCCTTCGAGGCGTCGCGCGGCAGCGGCCGCCGGATATTCGGGCTGCACTTGGATCAACGGGCGCACCGTGTCGTCCGCGCTCGGCCTCTGCGCGGGCTCGAGCCGCGGCACGGGCTCGCGCTCGGCGCCGAGATCGGCGCAGACGCGGCAGCTTTCGACGGTCACGAGCGGCGAAGCGGTCGGTGCCGCGAGGCCCTGTCGGCCGCTGCCGTCGACGACGAGCGTCACGAACGGCTGCCCGTCGATCAGGTAGTCGACGCGCGCGCATTCGGGCCGATCGACCGAGACCTCGACGAGGCCGCCTCGCACTTCTACTTCCGCGGCGCACGTTCCGACGATCCTCGAGCAATCGCAGCGGAGCTGCGCGTCGGCGCCGTGCGCGGCGGCGAGCAGGGGCAGCGCAGCGAGCCAAGCGAGCGTGCGTTTCATCGGTCGCGGTATTCCCGTTCCGGAGACGTTGCGCATCGACTCTAGCGCAACTCGAAATCGCCGTCAGTCCGGCGTCGTTATGTCGAGTGGCTGCATGGAACGCGGCCGGGTCTCGAGCGGCCGAGGCGAGGCCCGGGCGCCGGCGAGCCGCCGGCGGCCCGCCGCCCGGCGTCACTGATAGTCGAAGCGGATACGCGTGTATGCGCGCTGCTCGATCGCCTCGCCCATGAAGATCCGCGGCTGGAAACGCCACTGCTCGATCGCGGCGACGGCTTCCCGGCGGAAATACGACGTGTGCGACGCGTCCGTCACGACGATATCGCGTGTCGTCCCGTCGCGGCCGACGACGAACTCGACATCGACCCACCCGTCGATTGCACGCTCGAGCGCGCGGACCGGGTATTCGGGCGGGGCATACGTGACGATCTCGAGCGACGAAGCCGGCACGCGCCGCGCCGATTCGGCCTCGATGAGCCGCGCGCGTAGCTCGCCGCGGACCGTGGCGACGGTTTCGCCGTCGACCGCGAGCGCCTCGGCTTCGTCGATCCACGTCTCGGCGGACGCGGTATCCATCTCGGCGATCGCCTGACGGGCTCGATAGACGAACGCGTCGAACAGCCGCGAGCTCGATTGACGAGTCAGCTCGTTCGACGGATCGATATTCCTCATCGCACGCAGCCAATCCTTCGCGCTCTCGCCGACCGGGGTCAGGAGCTGATTCTCGGTCATCGCGGCGACGAAAGCCGCGTGCGGCGCGAGGATCGGGTCGACTTCCGGCTCCGCCTCCGGTTCCGGGGCTGGCTCGGCTGCGGCGACTTGCTCGGGCTCGGGCGTCGCCGGGCTCGGCTCGGGCTCGTCCTCGACAACCTCGACGGGCCGGGCCGCCGCGGCCGCCCGCCGGCTCAGCATATCGATGCGCATCGCGAGATCGTTCGCGCCGGTGTGCACCGGGAACACTTCGCGGATGCGCGTGACGGTCGCGCGCGCATCCTCGAATCGGCCTTGCTCGACCGCGGCGTTCGCGCGGCGGAGAAGCTCGGTCGCGATCTGCTCGAGAGCTTCGCGCGCGGTCGGGTTGTCCGGCTCACGCTCGAGAGCCCTGCGGAACAGCGTCCACGCGCTGTATTCCTCCGGCTCGACGAGCATGCCCGCCTCGAGAGCGAGCTGCGCCATCCGCAGCGGGTTGTCCTCGAGCGGAGTGTCGAGGTTCGTGCGCCCCGCCTGACGGGGGTCGAACCGCTCCGCGGCGGGCTGAGCGGCAACGGGAGTCGAGTAGGTCTCGGTCGTGTCGCTCGCCCACGGCTTCGACAGGACGAGCCAGATCACGCCCATGCCGACGACGATCGCTCCTGCCAGCCAGAGCAGCGCGTCGGATTGCTTGGCGGTGTCCTGTGTGTCGTCCATAGCGGTCATCGCGCCCCCCTGGGATCTAATGGGTCCAGAGACGCTTCATGCTTTTCAGCTTGCCCAACAAACTGTCCATGACGCCGCCGTCCTGAGCGACGTCCACCTCATGGCGCTTAACGAGCTCCGGATTCTTCAGCAGCATCCGGTGATGCTGCAGCGCAGCCTGCAGGCTCACCGCGCAACGGCCCGGCGACAGCGGCTTGCGAAGGAACCGGAAGATCTGGCCGTGGTTGATCAGCCAGACCATGTCGAGCACGTCCCGATGCGGCGATACCGCGATCGTCACGAGCTCGGGCAGATGCTGCTTCAGGCGCGCGGTCATCGACTGAATCGTCGCCTTGTCGTTCGAGATGTCGGTGAGCAGCACCCCGGGCTTGTGCTCCTTCAGGATCTTCACGACCTGCACGACGTTCGACGCCTTGTGGACCGGGAGACGGCCCCGCACGGCCTTCTGCACGGTATCGATCATCTCTTCGTCAGTCGAGAAGACGATGACGCCGAATCCCGGCGGCAGCTTTCTCGGCGCCTCGGCTCGGACCGCTTGCGCACCGGGTGCGACGGGCTTCATGTGGGGCGGAATCACGGCCGTCGACGTGAACGAGCGCTCTTCCTGCTCGGCGTCGGCGTTGCGGCGGTCGATCTCGCGGAAGGTGTCGTTCTCGAGAATGATCTCGAGGGCTTCCTCGTCCTCGATATCGGGATTCGTCTGCGGAGGCGGCACGGGCGTCGACCGGGCGAGCTTCGCCGCGAGCTCCACGGTGTCGCGGAGCTGCTTCGGGGCACACGGCTTCGTCAGGAAGCGGAATACCTCGCCTTCGTTGATCGAGCCTTCGACCGCGTCGAGGTCGGCGTAACCGGTCAGCAAGATCCGCACGGTCCGCGGCGACAGCTTGCGAACCTTCGTCAGCACCTCGACGCCGGTCATTTGCGGCATACGATGATCCGCGACGATCACGTCGATGTCGCGATCCTTCACGATGTCGAGTGCCTCTTTACCGTGTGATGCGAGGTAAAGATCGAACTGGCGGCGGAACATGATCCGCATCGAGTTCAACACGCGCTGCTCGTCGTCGACGAACAGCAGACGAGGGCGGGCATCCGACTGTGTCTGCATCTCCATGTTCAAACGGCCTCCGCCAGCGCTTCGCCTTCCTCAGTTTCCCCCTCGAGCAGCGCTTCGGCGTCATCGAGGCCTTCGAGCTCGGGCCGATGCGTGCGCCCGATCGGCAAGATGACGGTGAAGACGGAGCCTCGGCCGACCTCGGATTCGATCTTGAGCTCGCCGTCATGGCTGCGCACGATCTCGTCGACGATCGACAGGCCGAGCCCGGTGCCGCTGCCGACTTCCTTCGTCGTGAAGAAGGGGTCGCGGATCTTGTCGATGATCTCCGCAGGAATACCGCAACCGTTGTCGGCGATGCTGATCGCGACGTGCTCGTCGCCGTGACGCTTCGTCGTGATGACAATCTCGCCGCGGTCCTCGATGGCTTGGGCCGCGTTCGTCAGCAGATTCAGGAATACCTGATTGATCTGCGACGGCGAGCACTCGATCTCCGGCAGATCGCCGTAGAATTTGCGTACTTCCGCCTTGTGCTTGATCACGTTGCGGGCGATCGTCAGCGTCTTGTCGAGCCCCTGATTCACGTCGAAGCTCGCGATCGGCGCCCGATCGAGGCGGCTGAAATCCTTCAGGCTCTGCGCCATCTCGGTGAGGTCCTCGAGACCTTCGATGCTGTCCTGCGCGAGATCCTCCGCCTCCTGCACGGACGCTTCGAGATCTTCCTGCTGGAGCATCTTCTTCACGTTCTTCAGCGCGCCGATGAACTTTGCCTGGAACGCGTTCCGGTCCTCGAACTGCTCCGCCTTGATCGAGAATGCCTCGTTGCACTTCGCGACGAACTCGCGGAATAGCTGCAGGCGCTCCTGGATCAGCACCGCGTTGTTCGCAAGGTAAAGCAGGGGCGTATTGATCTCGTGGCTGATGCCCGCGACGAGCTGGCCGAGCGACGACATCTTCTCGGCCTGCACGAGCTGCACCTGCGATTCCTTCAGATCCTTCAGCGCGGTCGCAAGCTCGTTCGTTCGCTCGGCGACGCGCTGCTCGAGCGATTCGTTGAGCTCGGCGAGCTCGGCGTGCGAGCGGTTCAGCGCGCGGTAGCTCGACTGCAGACGGAACGCGGCGAAGCCGACCACGACGAGCAGCGCGACGGAGTAGATCGACAGCATGAGCCGCGCCTGCTCGACGGTGCCTGCGGCGCTCTCGTAGGCGTCGCGTGCGGCCGCGCGGACCATGTCCGCGCGCTGCGGCACCGGGCTTCCCGCGAGCTCGAGCAGCCGGCTCTCGAGCGGCTCCTTCGCCGCGGCGATCGCGAGCACGGCCTCGTTGAGGCGCTCGATCTCGCGCGGAACGTTGGCCCGGACGACCTCGTTCTCGGCGAGCGACGACGCCATGTTGCGCAGCTCGGCGGCCGAAACGGTGCCGACCGGCGACGCGAAGTCGAGCGTCCTCAGGACGAGCTGGAATACTTGAGCGGCTTCGGCTTCGAGAAGCACGTCGCGCATCTGCTGGATGATGCGCGGGCCCTCGTCGCGGACGAAGTCGACGTTCTGCGCATACGTGCGCTGATCCTGGACGATTCGCTGCGCGAGGTCGTCGACGGCAGCCACGGTTCGCACGTAGCCTTCGACGCTGCGGGCGAGACGCTCGCGCTGGCCGGCACTGCCCGGAATGACTCCGGCCATCTGCCGCATCGCGTCGCCGCTCGCGGTCACGCGGTTCAAAAGCGACGCCGCCGCATCGCCGGGGTCGCGAACCTCTCGTCTCGCCGCCTCGAGCGTGGCGACGAGGGCCGAGAAGTCCTCGCTCACGCGCTCGACCTCGGTCGCGATCGTGTTCTGCGACAGATGAACCTCGAGCGGCAAGGAGCGCGACTGCAACACCAGGGATACGAGCATTGCAAGCGCCGCGACCGCCAGCACAATTGAGACAGCAGTTCGCTTCATGACGGTCCGGTTGACGTAATCGGAACGGCTACCCTAGGCAAAGCCGCCGAGGGATGCAGTGATAGGCTTCACAGAGCCGAACTCGAGAGTTCGGGCGGTGCCTAGACGGAGGGCCGGGAACGGCCTACGGGCCGGCTCCGGGGTTCCCTGATCCCCGAGTCGGGGTATCCATGCCGTTTGCGGCGGTCGTCCGGCCGTACGGTCGGCGCTGCCCTCCGGTTCTCGATCCGCTATCATGGCCAGCCTCCCTGGCGACGTACTTTCCCCATATCGGCCGACCGGACCGAAGCTTGAAGTGACGGAAGCGAACCCTATGCCGCCGACGAGTCCTGCGCCGACCGCGCCGATACGGGCCGGAGCTCCGGTCTCGGCTCGCAGCCCGGACCGCTCCGCGGCCGGCGATGCGGGGGCCGGTCGTCGATCCGGCCGGCTCAAGAAGCTCGAGGCACAGCTGCGAGGCGAGGTCGGCCGGGCGATCGCCGATTACCGGATGATCGACGACGGGGATCGGGTCATGGTCTGCCTGTCCGGCGGCAAGGACTCGTACACGCTGCTCGACATGCTGATGAGCCTCGCGCGGCGCGCGCCGGTGCGCTTCGACCTCGTTGCCGTGAATCTCGATCAGAAGCAGCCGGGCTTCCCGGCCGACGTGCTGCCGGCGTATCTCGAGCGGCTCGGCGTCGAGCACCGCATCGTGACCGAGGACACGTACTCGATCGTCAAGCGGGTCATCGGGGACGGCAAGACGATGTGCGGGCTATGCTCGCGGCTGCGCCGAGGCATCCTCTACCGCGTCGCCGATGAGCTCGGCGCGACGAAGATCGCGCTCGGCCACCACCGCGACGACATCGTCGAGACGCTGTTCCTGAACATGTTCCACGGCGGACGGCTGAAGGCGATGCCGCCGAAGCTCGTCAGCGACGACGGCCGCCACGTGATCA
>CAYMAF010000029.1:0-22784 GCA_964388365.1 uncultured Gammaproteobacteria bacterium
TCACGCCGGGGGTCGCGGGTTCGAGTCCCGTCCACTCCGCCAGTTTTGACGAAGGGCAGATTTCTTTTTCGGCCGAGGCCGGGAATGAGTCTGTCCTTTGTTTTTCCAGGATCGCAAAGGGGCCAGAGGCCCCGAGCGGCCCTCGGGCGAGATCGAATAAAGGGGGTCAGAGCCCTTTTATGCCCGCGCGGGCCGTGCCGAGGGCTCGCCTCGGGCATGAAAGGGCTCTGACCCCTTTTTCTCGTTTCGGGGACGTCATGCTGCAAGCTATACGCGACGGGTTCGGCCGCTGGGTCCTCGTCGTCATCCTCGGCCTGATCGCCGTTTCGTTCATCTTCTGGGGCGTCGATTTCAATCTGACCGGCCCGACCTTCGCGGCGAAGGTCAATGGTGAGGAGATTCCGCTCGACGAGTTCGAGCGTAACGTTCAGTCCGAGCAAGCCCAGTTTCTCGAGCTGTACCGGGTCGAGCTCGACGAGGACCTCAGGCGCCAGCTCCGCGCGCAGGTCCTCGAGCGGATGATCGGTCAGCGAGCGCTTGGGCAGCGGGTCGCGAAGCGGGGATACCGCGCGTCGGATTCGCGCGTCACGCAGCAGATTCAGTCGATCTCGCTGTTCCAGATCGGCGGTCAGTTCTCGATGGACGCCTATCGCGGCCAGCTCGCGATGCAGGGCCTTCGGCCGACGGCGTTCGAGGAGTTGCAGCGCCGCGCGCTCGAGCTCCGCGACCTCGAGAACGGCGTCTTCAGCTCGTCGTTCGTGACGCCGGCCGAGTACCGCCGCTACGTCGAGCTCGCGAATCAGCGCCGCGAGATCGCGTACGCGCTGTTCCCGGTCGAGGCGTTTCTCGACCGCGTCGAGATCGGCGACGACGAGGTCGCCGCGCATTACGAGGCCCATGCCGACCGCTACATGACCGAGGAGGCGGTCGAGCTCGAGTACGTCGAGCTTCGACGCAGCGATATCGCCGATCAGATCGAGGTCTCGGACGAGGAGCTCCGCGAGCACTACGCTCGGCAGAGCGAGCTCTATCGTACGGAAGAGGAGCGGCGTGCGAGCCACATTCTGATCACGCCGGCGAGCGGCGAGAGCGACGCGGATGCGCGCGCCCGCGCCGAGGAGCTGGTCCAGCGGATCGAGGACGGCGAGGACTTCTCCGCGCTTGCGGCCGAGCATTCGGACGATCCCGGCTCGGCGGCTTCGGGCGGCGATCTCGGGTGGATCAGCCGAGGCTCGCTCGACGGCGCCTTCGAGGATGCGCTCTATTCGATGGAGCTCGGCGAGGTCGCGGGCCCGGTGCGTACCGACTTCGGCTGGCACATCATCCGCTTCGACGAGGTGCGCGAAGGCGAGGAACGCACGTTCGAAGAGGTCCGCGACGAGCTGCTCGCGTCGCTGCGCGACGAGCGCGCCGACGACGTCTACTTCGACCGCGCGAACCGGCTCGGCGACGCCGCGTTCGACGAGTTCGACAGTCTCGAGCGCGTCGCCGAGCGGCTCGATCTTCCGCTGAAGCGGATCGAGCGGTTCACGCGCAGCGGCGATCGGAGCGCGTTCCCGAACAGCGCGCCGATCGTCGACGTCGTGTTCGGTTTCAATCCGATCGACGTCGGTCTGAACAGCGATCTGGTCGAGCTCAGCGACGAGCACGTGGCCGTCGTTCGCGTCGTCGAGCGGTTTCCGCCGGAGCAGCGGCCGCTTTCGGAGGTCGCGGACGATATCCGCGCGGCGCTCGAACGCGAGCGGGCCGAGGCGTTGGCCGCCGAGGCGGCCGAGGCGTTCGCGGCGGCGCTGCCCGAGACGTTGACGGCCGAGTTCTTGGGCGCTGCGATCGGCGGTGACGGTGCCGAGCGCGCCGACGACGCCGACGATACGGCGGATGACGACGCCGCGTCCGCGGGCGATTCGCCCGCCGCGCGCCTTGCGGCCGAGCACGGCGGCACGTGGCACGGTCCGCTCGAGATCATGCGCACGGATCCGAACGTGCCGACCGAGATCGTCGCAGCCGCGTTCGAGCTCGTGCCGCCGGCGGAAGGCGAGCACGTGCGGCGGGACGTCGAGACGGCCGCGGGCGACCGCGCGCTGCTCGTGCTCTCCCGGGTCGAGCCCGGCAGCCCGGACGAGGTTCCGCTCGAGCGCCGCTCGGCGATGCAGCAGCAGTTGCTGAGCGCGAGAATGAACGGCGAGCTCGGCGGCTACGTCACGGCCGTGCGCGAGCAGGCAAAGGTCACGGTGCCGCCGGACGTGCTCGACACCCGCTTCTGACCGCGGCGAGCAGCACGAGCCCGAGGGGGCCGAAAGCCGTCGGCCCCCGGGGTGCTGGAGAACGGTTCGAGGTGGCTTTAGCCGGCGTCGTCGAGCTGGAGCCCGACGATGTTGTAGCCCGCGTCGACGTACACTGTCTGCCCGGTGATGCCGGCCGCGAGATCCGAGCATAGGAATGCTGCGGTATTGCCGACGTCCTCGATCGTGACGTTGCGCTTCAGCGGCGAGGCCGCCGCGTTCTTCGCGAGCATCTGCCTAAAGCCTTTGATCCCCGAGGCCGCGAGCGTGCGGATCGGACCGGCCGAGATCGCGTTCACGCGGATGTTCTCCGGGCCGAGGTCGAGCGCGAGGAAGCGGACATTCGCTTCGAGGCTCGCCTTCGCGACGCCCATCACGTTGTAGCTCGGCAGCGCGCGGACGGCGCCTAGATACGACAGCGTCAGCAGCGCCCCGGCCCGGCCGCGCATCGCGGGCTCCGCCCGCTTCGCGAGCGCCGCGAAGCTGTAGCTCGAGATATCGTGCGCGATGCGGAAACCTTCGCGGTTCACCGCGTCGATATACCGCCCTTCGAGCTGATCGGCCGGCGCGAACGCGACCGAGTGCACGAGGATATCGAAGCCGTCCCAGCGCCCTGCGAGCCCGTCGAAGAACGCATCGATCTGGCCATCGTCGGCGACGTCGAGCGGCAGCACGATGTCGCTTTCGAGCTCCGCGGCGAACCCGCGCACGCGATCGGCGAGCTTCTCGGTTTGATAGCTGAACGCTAGCTCCGCGCCTTCGCGCCGCATCGCCTGCGCGATACCCCACGCGATCGATCGATTGCTTGCGACCCCGACGATGACGGCCCGCTTGCCGGCCAGAAAACCCATGCTCGCCCGCTCCTCGTGGCTGTGATCGAGAGGGACCGAGTATACGCAGAAATCGCCCCGCCGCGTGATCCGGCGGCGCGCGCATCGTGGCCGCTGGCGGCGGGTACGCGTTACGTGCTTTGCTCCGCGACGTCGACGAACATCACGACGCGGTCGCCGGGCTGAAGGTAGCGCGACGTCGACAGGCCTTTGTTCCACTCGAGGATCTGCGGGACCGTGACGCGAAAGCGCCGCGCGATCGACGACAGCGAGTCGCCGCGGCGGACGACGTAGTTGACTTGCCGCATCGTGCCGGGGCCGAGCGAGCCGAACGCGGCGGCGGACGCCTGCACCGGCACCGCCGCGCTCGAGCGCACGACGAGCTTGCGGCCGACCGAGAGCGTGTCGCTCGTCGACATTCCGTTCCAGGCCGCGAGCGACGCAACGTCAACGCCGTAACGGCGTGCGATCGACCACAGCGACTCGCCGCGCTGCACGACGTGCACGGTTTGCTCGCCGGCATGCGCCTCGGCGCCGCTTCCGGCCCGCCGTGCCGAATAGCGCTCGTACGCGCCCTGCGACCGCGGAATCATCAGATGATCGCCTGCCCGGATCAGGTGGCCGCGCAGGCCGTTGACCTCGCGCAGCACGGCGGCCGTCGTGCCGTATCGCTCGGCGAGATGACTCAACGTCTCGCCCGGCTGAATACGATGGCGCGTCCATTGGACACGCTCGCTTTCGTCGAGCTCGGCGAGCGCGCTTTCGAGCCGGGCGGCATGCGCGAGCGGCACGAGCAGCCGGTGCGGACCGTCGGGATCGGTCGCCCAGCGATTGAAGCCGGGGTTCAGCCGCTTGAGCTCTTCGTGCGGCACGCCGGCGAGCTCGGCCGCGAGCGCGAGCTCGATCTGGCCGCCGGTCTCGACGACCGCGAAGTACGGCTCGTTCGGCACGCGCGGCAGCTCGATGCCGTGGGCCTCGGCATCGGCGACGAGATTGCGGATCGCGAGCAGCCGGGGCACGTAGGTCCGCGTCTCGCGCGGCAAATAGCTGCGAATGCTCCAGAAATCAGGCTTGTCTTTCCCGGCGGCCTCGGCGCGCTTCAGCGCGCGCGCGACGTGGCCCTCGCCCGAGTTGTACCCGGCGACGGCGAGCAGCCAATCGCCGTCGAACATCGCGTGCAGCGCTTCGAGATAGTCGAGCGCGCCGCGCGTCGACTCGATGACGTCGCGCCGGCCGTCGAACCACCAGTTCTGCTTCACGTCGAGCCGCCGCGCGGTGCCCGGGATGATCTGCCACAGGCCCGCGGCGCGGCCTCGCGAATACGCGAAAGGATCGAACGCGCTCTCGACGATCGGCAGCAGCGCGAGGTCGGCCGGCATGCCGCGTTCCTCGAGCGCCTCGGCGATGTGGTGCAAATACGGGCTCGCCCGCTGCAGCACGCGCTCGAGATAGTCCGGATGCTTCGCGAACCACTCGAACTCCTTGCGCAACGCGTCGTCGTCGGAGTCCGGCAGCGAGAACTCGGCGCGCAGCCGCTCGATCACGTCGTTCGGCCGCGGGTCCGGCATCGGCTCGAGCTCGATGACCGGTGCCGGCACGCGGGTCGCCGGCTCGCGCAGCAGATCGAGCACGTCCGCCGGATCGCCGATCACGGCGTGCGCGAGCGGCGAGATCAGCTCGCCGCGCGAGCTCGCTTCCGGCTCGGCCGGCGGACCCAAGCTTTGGCAGCCGGCGAGCAATGCCCCGACGAGCGCCGCCGTGACGCGCGCGCGGACGGGGTGCCGCCGGGGGCACGAGGGTTCTTCGTTTTCGTTTTGCGTCGACCCGCCGGCATCGTTCGAATGCATCGAAAGGGATGCTACCGATCGATCGGCCGTCGGCAAGCGACACGGCTCCCAAATCGGAAATTGCCGCGACATATCGAGTTTTTCGATGTCGCCGTCCGGCGACAGGGCGCGAGCGGCGGCGCAGCGACGCTTCATGACCGCGCCGCCTCGCGGCTGGATGCGCTGCTAGAATGGGCCTATGTCCGACGGCGCGATTCATCGTCCTCAGACGCTCGGCGATTGGCTCGCGACGCCGCTCGGCCGGCGCTGCCTCGCGAACGAGCAGCGTCTCGTGCGGCGAGTGCTCGAGCGCGTCTTCGGCGAGCAGCTGCTGCAGATCGGTTGCTGGGGCGGCCGACAGGCCTTCCTTCGTTACGCGCGCACGCAGCGCAAAGCGCTCGTCGACTGGCGCACGGACGGCGAGCCCGATCTCGTCTGCGATCCAAGCCAGCTCGCGATCGCGTCCGATTCCGTCGACGCGGTGATCCTGCCGCATACGCTCGAGCGGATCCCGTCGCCGCATGCGCTGCTGCGCGAGGTCGACCGGATTCTCCGCGCGGACGGGCAGCTGATCGTGCTGAGCTTCGCGCCGACCGGGCCGTGGGGCCTCCGGCACTTGCTGTCGCCAGCCGGGTATCCCGTCGGGCAGCGGCGGATGATTCGCGAAGGGCGGCTCCGAGACTGGCTCGAGCTTCTGAGCTTCGAGGTCGGGACCGCGCGCCGCTACTGCCATACTCTGCCGCTCGAGCAGTTCCGTCGAGTCGGAACGTTTCCGAAAGAAGAGTGGGCGCAGCGGTGGCTGCCGATGCTGTGCGGCGGCTATCTGCTGCACGCGCAAAAGCGCGTGCATCCGCTGACGCCGATCCGGCCGCTGTGGCGCCAGCCGCGACTGAAGGCCGTCGGCGGCCTCGAGCCGTCGACGCGCGTCTCGCAGCACGTCGCCCGCGTGCCGAAGAAGCCCGAGCGAGAGTGAAAGTAGTCGAAGCGTTCACGGACGGGGCTTGCCGCGGCAATCCCGGCCCCGGCGGCTGGGGCGTGCTGCTGCGCCATCGCGGCCGCGTCAAGGAGCTTTGCGGCGGCGATCCGCAGACGACGAACAACCGCATGGAGATGACCGCGGCGATCCGCGCGCTCGAGGCGCTGAAGGAGCCGTGCCGCGTGCATCTGTATACCGATTCGACGTACTTGAAGCAGGGTGTCACCGAATGGCTGCCGCGCTGGATCGCGCGCGGCTGGCGCACGGCCGACAAGAAGCCGGTGAAGAATCAGGATCTGTGGCTCGAGCTCGATGCGCTGACGAAACGCCACGACGTCACGTGGCATTGGGTGCGCGGACATGCCGGGCACGTCGAGAACGAGCGCGCCGACCGGCTTGCTAACGAAGGGCTCGAGAAGGCGCTCCGCGCGAAGCGTCCGATCTAGCTTCGACGAACGCTCGGGCCGCGACCGCGAGAACGAGGTCCGGCCGCTTTTCGTTTCCGGCCTGTCAAGCCTTTTTATTTTGTTGCAGGGCCGGCAAGATTAGCGGGTGCCAACCGGCGAGGCAGCATGGCGAGACAAGTAGTCCTCGACACCGAGACCACGGGGCTCGAGCCCGCCGCTGGTCATCGCATCATCGAGATCGGCTGCGTCGAGCTGATCGATCGGCGGCCGACGCGGCGAACGTTCCACAAGTACCTGAATCCCGACCGCGCGGTCGAGGCCGGCGCGCTCGAGGTGCATGGCATCGACGATGAGTTCCTCGCCGATCAGCCCCGCTTCGCCGATATCGCCGACGAGTTCCTCGAGTTCGTGCGCGGCGCCGAGCTCGTGATCCACAACGCGGACTTCGATATCGAGTTCATCAACCACGAGCTGAGGCTGCTCGGCGCCGAGGTTCGCGACGTGCGCGAGTGCTGCACGGTCCTCGATACGCTCGCGCTCGCGCGGCGGCTCCATCCGGGGCAGCGCAACAGCCTCGACGCGCTCGCGAAGCGGTACGACGTCGACAACTCGATGCGCGAGCTGCACGGCGCGCTGCTCGACGCGCAGATCCTCGCCGACATCTATCTCGCGATGACCGGCGGGCAGGTGAGCCTGCTGCTCGACGCCGAATCCGAAGAGCACGGCGCGGAGGTCGCGCTCGCCGTGCGCGTCGCGCGCGAAGGGCTCGTGCTGCCGGTGCTCGCGGCGAGCGCCGCCGAGGCGGCGGCGCACGAAGCGTTCCTCGCTCGGATGCGAGAGAAGTGCGGTGGTGAGACCGTCTGGGACCGTGTCGCCTCGGCACCCGCGGAGCGAGGCGCCGCGCCCGAGCAGGCCGAGACGCGGCCCGGCGACGGCGCGCGGGCGCCGGCGGCCTCCGGCGCGGCCCGACCCGCGTCGGCCGACGTGCGCCGCGGCGATACATCCGCCGCGCCCGCGAGCGGTGCCGCCTCGCTCGGCCGACCCGGCGATCCGGCCCTCGTCCCGGCGTAGACGCCCGCTGGCCGACCCTCGGCGATCCCGATCCCCGACGTCCTGCCGAGGGCGGGAGTTCCGCAGCGGAGTGTGATCCGGCTATGGGCGCGGCTTTGCGCTTCCCCCTAAAATGGGCCTCCGAAGCGCAGTCGGCGCATTGAGGATGACTCCATTGTTGACACTGAACGACGCTCGGATCGGCGTAATCGGCCTGGGTTATGTCGGGTTGCCGCTGGCCATCGAGTTCGGCAAGCACTACCCGACCGTTGGGTTCGATATCAAGCCCGAGCGAATCGCCGAGCTCCGGTCGGGGCAGGATTCGACCCTCGAGGCCTCGCCCGAGGAGCTTGCAGCGGCGAAGCACCTCTCGTACACGACCGACCCGGAGGCCCTGCGCGACTGCAACGTCTATATCGTCACCGTGCCGACGCCCGTCGCGAAGGACAAGCGGCCGCTGCTGACGCCGCTCAAGGGCGCGAGCCGGACGATCGGCGAGGTGATCTCGAAAGGCGACGTCGTCGTCTACGAGTCGACCGTGTATCCGGGCTGCACCGAGGAATTCTGCATCCCGATCATCGAGAAGGCGTCCGGCTTCAAGCTGAACCGCGATTTCTTCGCCGGCTACAGCCCGGAGCGCATCAACCCCGGCGACAAGGAGCATCGTCTGCCGACGATCCGTAAGGTGACGTCCGGCTCGACGCCGGAGGCGGCCGAGTTCATCGATGCGCTTTACCGGAGCATCGTCACCGCGGGCACGCACAAGGCGTCGAGCATCCGGGTCGCCGAGGCGGCGAAGGTCATCGAGAACACGCAGCGGGACGTCAATATCGCGCTCGTCAACGAGCTCGCGCTGATCTTCAATCGGCTCGGCATCGACACGCTCGAGGTGCTCGAGGCCGCGGGCACGAAGTGGAACTTCCTGCCGTTTCGGCCGGGCCTCGTCGGCGGCCACTGCATCGGCGTGGATCCGTACTATCTGACGTACAAGGCGCAGGAGATCGGCTACCACCCCGAGATGATCCTCGCGGGCCGGCGGCTGAACGACAGCATGGGCGCGTACGTCGCGGCGCAGGTCGTGAAGCTGATGATCGCGAAGAACATCAATCCGACGGAGTCGCGCGTGCTCGTGCTCGGGCTCGCGTTCAAGGAAAATTGCCCGGACGTGCGCAACACGAAAGTCGCCGACGTCGTCCGCGAGCTCGAATCGTTCCGCTGCCGCGTCACCGTCTACGATCCGTGGATCGATCCCGACGAGGCGCAGCACGAATATGGCATCCGCCCGGTATCCGAGCCCGAGCCCGGCGCGTACGATGCGATCGTGCTCGCGGTTGCGCACCGCGAGTTCGTCGAGCTCGGCGCGGCCGGCATCCGGCGCTTCGGGGCGCCGAATCACCTCGTCTACGACATCAAGTCCGTGCTGCCGAAGGATCAAGTCGACGGACGGCTGTAGGCACGGGAGGTGCATGTCGTCGGCCGCCGCTCCGCGAGCGGCCGGGTGGCCGTGCCGAAGCGGATCGCCGAGAATGGGCGAGGAAGAACGGGGCGGCCCTTCTTCTCCGCCGAAAGAAGAGGGGACTGACCCCTTTTTCACACGAAAGGGAGGCACCTTGAAGGTACTCGTGACCGGAGCAGCCGGCTTCATCGGGTTTCATACGGCAAAGCGATTGCTCGAGCGCGGCGATGAGGTCGTCGGCCTCGACAACCTCAACGAGTACTACGACGTCACGCTGAAGCGGGCGCGCCTCGCGCAGCTCGAGCCGATGCCGGGCTTCAAGTTCGTGAAGCTCGACCTCGCCGACCGCGAAGGCGTCGCACAGCTCTTCGCCTCCGAGCGTTTCGATCGCGTCGTTCACCTCGGTGCGCAGGCCGGCGTCCGCTACAGCATCGAGAATCCGTTCTCTTATTCCGAGAGCAACGTCACCGGCACGCTGACGATCTTGGAGGGATGCCGCCGCAACGGCATCGAGCATCTCGTTTTCGCGTCGACGAGCTCGGTCTACGGCGCGAACACGAAGATGCCGTTCTCCGTGCATCAGAACGTCGACCATCCGCTGTCGCTTTATGCCGCGACGAAGAAGGCGAACGAGCTGATGGCGCATACCTACGCGAGCCTGTACGGAATTCCCTGCACGGGCCTGCGGTTCTTCACGGTCTACGGCCCGTTCGGGCGCCCGGACATGGCGCTCTTCTTGTTCACGCGCAACATCCTCGCCGGGAAGCCGATCGACGTGTTCAATTACGGTAACCACCGGCGCGATTTCACGTATATCGACGACATCGTCGGCGGCGTCGTCGCCGCGCTCGACCGGGTCGCGACCCCGAGCCCGGACTGGAGCGGCGATGCGCCGGATCCCGCGACGAGCTCCGCGCCGTACCGCATCTACAACATCGGCAATCAGCAGCCGGTCGAGCTGATGCGCTATATCGAGGTGCTCGAGGAATGTCTCGGCCGGAAGGCCGAGAAGAACTTTCTCCCAATGCAGCTCGGCGACGTCCCGGATACGTGGGCCGACGTCGACGATCTGGTCGAGGACGTCGGCTACCGGCCGAGCACGCCGGTCGAGGTCGGCGTGCGGCGCTTCGTCGACTGGTATCTCGACTACTACGACGTGAAGCTGTAGCGGAGGAAACGGCGGATATCGACCGGTGGCTAGAGAGACCTACGGCCCCCGCACACCCGCTTGGCGAGGTCTCGAGCACCAGGCCAAGGTGCTGGAGCAGACGACGATCCGCGCGCTCTTTGACGCCGAGCCGAATCGCTTCAACCATTTCTCGATCGAGCGCGAAGGCCTCGTGCTCGACTTCAGCCGCCAGCTCCTCGATCGGCATGCGCTAGGTCTGCTCGTCGAGCTTGCCGAGCAGACCGAGGTGCCCCGCTGGATCGAGCTGATGTTCGCCGGCCACCCGATCAACAACACCGAGGACCGGCCCGCGCTGCACGTCGCGCTGCGCCGGCCGGCGGATCGGCCGATCGAAGCCTGGGGCGAGAACGTGATGCCGCACGTCGACGCGGAGCGGCAGAAGATGCGCGCGCTCGCCGACGCGCTGCACGCCGGCGCGCTCACGGGACACACCGGCCGGCCGATCACCGATATCGTCAACATCGGCATCGGCGGCTCGGATCTCGGCATCGTGATGGCCGTCGAGGCGCTCGCCGAGCACGTGAAGCCCGGCCTTCGCGTGCACTTCGTCTCGAACGTCGACGGCGTACGGATGAAGCGCGTGCTCGACGGCGCCGATCCCGAGACGACGCTGTTCGTGATCTGCTCGAAGAGCTTCACGACGCTCGAGACGCTGACGAACGCGCGCGTCGCGCGGCAATGGCTGCTCGAGCGCGGCGGCGAGCGCGCCGTCGCGGCGCAGTGCGTCGCCGTCTCGACGAACGACGCCGCGATGGACGAGTTCGGCATCGCGAGGGACAAACGCTTCGCGATCTGGGACTGGATCGGAGGCCGTTACTCCGTGTGGTCCGCGGTGGGCCTCACCGTGGCGCTCGCGGTGGGCTGGCCGGTGTTCGAGCGCTTCCTCGCGGGCGGCCACGCGATCGACGAGCATTTCGCGAGTGCGCCGCTCACCGAGAATCTGCCGGTGCTGCTCGCGCTCGTCGGCATCTGGAATCGTAACTTCCTCGGCGCGCCGAGCCATGCGGTGCTGCCGTACGACGATCACCTGCATCGCTTCCCGGCCTACCTTCAGCAGCTCGAGATGGAGAGCAACGGCAAGTCCGTGCGGCGCGGCGGCGAGCCGGTCGAATGCGCGACGTGCCCGATCGTCTGGGGCGAGCCGGGCTCGAACGCGCAGCACAGCTTCTATCAGCTGCTGCATCAGGGCACCGAGCGCGTGTCGATCGACTTCCTGCTGCCGGCGAGGTCGGCTGTCGGCGTCCAGGCGCAGCAAGACCTTGCGGCGGCGAATTGCGTCGCGCAGGCGTGGGCGCTCGCCGAAGGGGACCCGAGCGGACAGACGCACGGTCCGCACCGCCGCTATCCGGGCAATCGCGGCAGCACGCTGATCCTGTTCGAGCGGCTCGATCCCGAGACGCTCGGCAAGCTCGTCGCGCTCTACGAGCACAAGGTCTTCGTGCAGGGCGTCGTCTGGGACGTGAACTCGTTCGATCAGTGGGGCGTCGAGCTCGGCAAGCGGCTCGCATCCGAGCTCGATGCCGTCGTTGCGGGCCGGAGCGACGCGCCGGTTCCGGTGCGCGGCCCGATCGAGCGGCTCCGCGCGCTGCGTCAGTCGTCGCGCTGAATCAGCGCGCGCGCCTTGTTGCCGATCGGCACGCGCTGATAGACGAGGTTGCCGATTCGCTTCTTCGAATAGGTTTCCCAGCGCAGCAGCCGAAAGCCCGTCGCGCGCGTCAGATATTCGAACGGGCGCCTCGAGAACTCGTTGCAGTGACCGGGTAGGAAGTCCGGCGCGTAACGGCGGCTGTGCAGGCCCCGGTCGACGAGCGCGCGCTTCAAACGCTTGTCCCAGCCCTCGATGTTCGGCATCTCGAGCAGCGCCTTGCCGCCCGGCGCGAGCAGCGTGCGGATCTTGCGCATCGCGAGCTTCGAATCCGGCAAGTGCTCGAGCACGTGGCGCAGGCACACGAGGTCGAAGCGCCCCTCGTCGTTCGGGTCGAGCGGCATCGTGAGGAAATTCGCGGCGACGACGGGCACGCCGAGCGTCTCGCTGACGCGGGCGGCGGTATCGGCCGAGAGCTCGATACCTTCGACCTGCCAGCCGCCGCGCTGCGCGACATGGAGCAGCCGGCCGTTGCCGCATCCGATATCGAGCATGCGGCCCGGCGTCGGCATATGGCGACTGATGAACTCGAACGTCGCGTCCTTGTCGTGATTGCGGGGGTCGTTATCGTCGGTCGGGTCGATCCATTCCCTCGTGAACTGCGTCTGATCGAATCCCGCGTCGAGATCGAGATTGACGAGCCCGCAATCGGCACATTTGTAGTAACGAAACTGGCCTTCGTTACCTTGACGGTAGTAGAGTTCGAGTCTTCTGCCGTCGCACAGCCGGCATTCGAAAGCAGCTTCGTTCACGGTGTCCAATCTCGGTGCGTCAAGCTTCGCCCGGTCCGCGGCGATGATAGCAACAACGCGCCGCGTGCGTCGCGGCCTCGCCGCGGCCGCCGTCGCGTTCGCGATGGCCGGGGCCGCCGCTGCCGAGCCGTGGCTGCGGCCGGGCGATGCTGCGCTGCGCAGCGATCTCACGACGCTCACCGATGCCGGCGTGCTGCGCGCGCCGATCACGACGTGGCCTTTGCCGTGGAAGGATATCGCGGGGCAGCTCGGCGCCGTCGACGCCGGCGAGCTCGACGGCTACGAGCTCGACGCGTACTTGCGCGTGCAGGCGCGCGCGGAGCGCGAGTTCGTGACCGGCAAGCTGACACCGCACAGCCGCGTCTCGTTCGCCGAACGTCCGCGCGTGATTCGCACGTTCGACGACACGCCGCGCGAGGACGCGGAGCTCGGCGTCGGCCTCGCGTGGAGCGGCGAGCGTTTCGCGGTGCGATTGAACGCGACCCGCGCATGGGAGCCGCAGGACGGCGATACGTTTCGCCCGGACGGCTCGCACGTCAGCGTCGACCTCGGCGGCTGGATCGTGTCGCTCGGGTATCCCGAGCGCTGGTGGGGCCCCGGCTGGGACGGCAGCCTGATCCTGTCGACGAACGCGCGCCCGATCCCGCAGCTCGCGGTCGCGCGCGCGCGCACGACGCCGTTCGACGCGCGCTGGCTCCGCTGGATCGGGCCGTGGTCGCTGACGTCTTTCGTCGGGCAGCTCGACGACGACCGCGACGTCGACGATACGCTGCTGTTCGGCGCCCGTTTCGCGTTCAGGCCGTTGCGGGGGCTCGAGATCGGCCTCGCGCGCACGGCGCAGTGGTGCGGCGACGGTCGGCCGTGCGATGCCGAAGCGTTCGGCAACCTGCTCGTCGGGCGGGACAACCGCGGTATGAACGTGTCCGAGGAGCGCGAGCCCGGCAACCAGCTCGGCGGGTTCGACGTGCGGTGGGCGCCGTTCCCCCGCGGCGTCGCTGCGTTCTATCTCCAATGGATCGGCGAGGATTCGCGTCAAGGCGGCCCGCAGATCGGCAGCTGGCTTCGGCAGGCCGGGGTCGAGCTCGCCGGGACGATGGCCCGCGGCGACTGGCATCACCGCACCCATATCGAGGCGGCCGAGACGATCTGCCGGGAAGGCGGCTTCGGGCTGTCCAATCAGAAGCCGCGCTGCGCTTACGAGCATTCGATCTACACGACCGGATACCGTTACGAAGGGCGCAGCATGGGGCACGGCATCGACGGGGACGGCCGCTCGTATACGATCGGCTCGACGCTGACGAGCGTCGACGAGCGCGTGTGGCGCGTCTCGCTGCGGCATATCGAGATCAACCGCACCGACTCGTGGACGAACCCGCGTCACACGCTGTCACCGACCCCGCGCGACTTCTCCGAGGTCATGCTGATGCACGGCCGTCCGCTGCCGATCGGCGAGCTGCGCGCCGCGCTCGGCTATAGCCGTCTCGAGAATTCGATCGACGATCGGTTCGACGACCGCTCCGTCTTCGGCTGGATAGAGTTCGTCGTCAACTGACGAGCGGCGCGCGGCGCCTACTCGGTCGAGGGCGGCAGCCAGCGGCGCTCGAGCCGGCCGAGCAGCGCTTCCCAGCGGTGCATCGAGCGGTAATACAGCACGCCGCCGCCGATCCATCCGAGCAGCATGATGCCTTCCGGCACGCCGGCGAACTGGCCCACGAGGCCGATCGCCGCGAAGACGACCGCGATCCCGAGCATCAACGCGAGCGCCGCGCGTCGCGAGAAGCCTTGCTCGGTCAGGACGTGGTGCAGGTGGTGATGGTCCGGCTCGAAGACCGAGCGGCCGGCAAGAAGTCTTCTGACGATCGCGGAGAACAGGTCGTAGACCGGGATGGCGATCAGCCACAGCCCGGTGACCGGCGCGAGGCGGGCCTCGGGCGATTGGCAGAGCGCAATGCCGAGCGCCGCGACGATGAGGCCGAGCGACGTGCTACCCGCGTCGCCCATGAAGACCCGGACCGGCCGATTGAACGGCAGCGGCAGGTTGAAGATCAGGAAGCCGGTGATCACCGCGAGCATCAGCACGGCGAGGATCCACAGATCCGTCCCGAACGAGATCGCCGCGCACGCCGCGATCGCGATGAACGCGAGGCCTCCGGCCAGTCCGTCGAGCCCGTCGATCACGTTGAACGCACTGATCACGGTGACGATGAACAGGATCGAGAACGCGATCGACGCGGGACCGAGCGGTAAGTCGAAGAACAGCGGCTCGCCGAGGTGCGTGACCGAGATCTCGGCGCCGAACACGACGAGCATCGCGGCGCACGACTGCGCGATGAGGCGGACGCTCGGCGGCAACTCGTAGCGGTCGTCGACGGTGCCGACCGCGACGAGCAGATACATCGCGAGCAGCACCGAGTTCCAGTACGGCGGGGGGCCGATGATGCTCGAGCCGAAGCCGAGGCCGACGGCCATTGCGATGCCGCCGATCAGCGGCACGCGCGAGTCGTGACGCTTGCGGCCTCCCGGGACGTCGACGAGACCGACCTCGACCGCGACCGGCCGAAGCGTGAACATGAAAAGGACGGTGACGATGAGCGCGAGGAAGGGCCCGACGATCGTCATCGCGCCGCCCCCAAACGCCCAGCTACGCTACGGTTTCGCAAGCGTACCCTTTCAGTTGTTATAGAACCCTGAACCGCCGTCCGGCGGCAGGGCAGTCCAATTATTCGATGCCGCGATCCCGGATGGTGTCAACTATCCGACACGACCAAGTAGTACAACGGCCTATGATGTTGCTATTCGGCAACAGTTTGGTCAGGCCGGTTCACGTGTCGGTTGTGTGACTATCCGGATCTTCCTTCAGCTCGGCATCTTCATGCCACTCGGGCAGCCACGCACAAAGCGCGTGAGCCCTATACAGGAGACGGACGACGACGATTCCCGTTCCCGCGAGCAGCAGCAGCGACAGGCCGTCCGGCACGCCGGTCCGGTCGAGCACGATGCCGGCCCCGGCGAGCAGCGCCGAGAGGACGACGAAAGCGGCGAACGCGCCGCGGACGCCGAAGCCTGCCTTCAATAGGCAATGGTGCAGGTGCTCGTGGTCCGGCCGCAGCGGGGACGTGCCTCGGAGGAGCCGGCGCAAGATCGACCACGAGAAGTCGAACAGCGGCAGCGCGACGATCCAGAGCAGCGTCACGGGCGCCGCCGCGTGAACCGGTGGCTGACAGGCGGAGATTCCGAGCGCCGCGACCGTGAAGCCGAGCAACGTGCTTCCCGAATCCCCCATGAAGCAGCGCACGTCTCGGTTGAAGCGGGCCGGCACGTTCGCGACGAGAAACGCGGCTACCGCGCCGACGACCGTCAGTGCCGCCGTCGCGAGCACGACCGCGCCGACGTCGAGCATCAGGAACGCGAGCATCGACAACGCGACGATGCCCATCGCGCCGGCGAGCCCGTCGAGTCCGTCGAGCATGTTGAACGCGTTGATCGACGCGACGACGACGAGGACCGTGACGAGATCCGCGACGAGCCCGGACAGATAGGCGTGCTCGCCGCCGAACGGCGCGCCGAGCGTCGCGACGGATACCCCCGAGCCGATCAGCAGCAGGGCCGCCGCCGAGTGGACCGGTAAACGAAGCCACGGCGACAGATCGAAGCGGTCGTCGAGCAGGCCGATCGTGACGAGGAGCGCACAGGCCGCGAGGAACGGCGTTGCGGAGGCATCCGACAGCGGCACGAAGCCGAGCCCGAAAACGAGACCGATGAGCATCGCGAGCCCGCCGACGATCGGTACCTCGCCGTGATGCTTCTTCCGGCCGCCCGGGCGGTCGATCAGCTTCAACGCGATAGCGACGGGCCGCAACGCGAACGTCGCCAGCAGGCAGAGCAAAAAGCTCGCCGCGATCGGAGCGATCAATGGGAGCCCCTTTTGAAGAAGAACGCTACGGGAGTGCTTCCGCGCGCGGAAGTATAGCGACCCGAGCCAACAATCGAAAGTGGAGCGAAGTATGTATGCTGCAAGGAATGCTGCCGTGTCCGCCGTCACGGATCGCCGATCTCGCGCTCCGACATGCTCTTTCCTGAGAGCTGGAAGGTCACGATTCAGCGACGACGAGGTTTGCTTCGCGCCGAGCGAGTGTGCGGCGAACGAGAGCTTTCGATGGTAAGCGGTCGATTTCCGACCGTCGTCCTGTCGTCTCGCGCAGACGTCTTGCTCGCTCCCGTGCTCAGTCCGGGATCTCGCGGCGTCCGGGCCGCGCGATCCGGACGCTCGAAACGAGACGCGGTTCTCGAAAGCGCGCGGCGATGCGCGACATCGAACCTTGCGGGCCGGCATATCGCGCCGATATCATCACGATGCGTCGAACGCACGCCGGCACATCGAGACGATGTGCCGCAGCACGGTCGCCCAGTGCCGGCCGTCAATGGGGGTGAATGCTGTATCGGAGGGACGAGAGAGGCCGCCGAACGCCTTCCCTGTCGCCCTTGCCGCCATCGGCAGTCCCGTCGCGCCCGCCGGCGCCTTGGTACCTGCGGCCCCCCACGAAGCTCGAGGCGGCGACGGTATGCTATACCCTGCCTTATAAATGTATGCCGTGACCGCCATGGACCGTGCCGTACGCTCACCTTTTCGAATTCAGCGCGACGTCCTCTACGCGTTGCTGCTGCTCGAGCTGTCGTCGCGGTTCGGCAAGAGCCGGGGCGGGTTCTTCTGGGTGCTCGTCGAGCCGATCGCGCACCTCCTCGTGCCCGTGCTGATCTTCACGTACATTCGCGCCCGCCTCGTGCCGGGCGTCGAGTATCCGGTTTTTCTCGTCTACGGATTCCTGCCGTTCCTGCTGTTCAAAGCGATCTGCCTGCAGATCATCGATGCCACGAACGCGAGCCAGGGGCTGTTGTCGTACCGGCAAGTGATGCTGATGGATATCTTCATCGCGCGCGCGATCGGGCACTTCGTGATCTACGCCGTCGTCTTCAGCGTGGTGCTCACGGGGCTCGGCATGCTCGGGTTCAGCGTCTTCCCGCTTCGGCCGATCGAGCTCGCCGGCGTGATCGTGATGACGTTCCTGATGGCATTCGGTCTCGGATTGCTTTTCGCGGCCGTCTCGAGCCTCGTCCCCGACGCGCGAACGGCGATCAAGATCCTCTTCATGCCCCTTTACTTCGCGTCCGGTATCCTGTTCCCGGTGACGCGTTTCCCCGACGAGTGGGTGCAGAAGCTCGCGTACAACCCGGTGCTGCATCTCGTAGAACTGTCCCGCGTCGCGGCCGTCGAAGGCTATCGGCCGATGCCGTATACGAGTATCGAGTATCCTTTGGCGCTCGGCCTCGTCACGACGCTGATCGGCTTGATGCTTTATCGGCGCAGGTTCCTGACTAAGGTGACGACGTGATTCGTTTGGACAAGGTCACGAAGTCGTACATGACGCTGCGCGGGCGGAAGGTCGTATTTCGGGATTTCTCGCTCGACATCCCGGAGGGCTACAACGTCGGCTTGATTGGCCGCAACGGCGCCGGGAAGTCGACGTTGATGCGGCTCATCAGCGCCGTGGAGTTTCCGGATGCCGGCAAGATCACGACGAACGGGCGGCTCTCGTGGCCGGTCGGTCTCAAAGGCGGGCTGCAGAAGACCTTGACCGGGCGCGACAACGTGAAGTTCGTTTGCCGGGTCCAAGGCGTACGCAAGACCGGGATTCAGGAGAAGGTGCGCTTCGTGCAGGATTTCGCCGAGATCGGCGATTACTTCGATCAGCCGGTATCGACCTATTCATCCGGAATGCGAGCTCGACTCGCGTTCGGCCTCAGCATGGCGTTCCAGTTCGACTACTACCTGATCGATGAGGTCATGTCGGTCGGCGACGCTCGTTTCAAGCAAAAGAGCCACGAGATCTTCCAGGAACGGCTGCAGAATTCGAAGG
Organism: uncultured Gammaproteobacteria bacterium; assembly: GCA_964388365.1. Classification (GTDB taxonomy): domain Bacteria; phylum Pseudomonadota; class Gammaproteobacteria; order Steroidobacterales; family Rariloculaceae; genus ZC4RG20. The sequence goes on from CAYMAF010000029.1 coordinate 18,329, forward strand.
TGATTCTCGTTTCGCACAACATGCGCCGAATCCGTCGGATGTGCGATATCGTCGTCCACCTCGACGGCGGCCGAGCGACGGTGTACGAAGACGTCCTCGAGGGCATCGCGGCATACCAGGCTGCGGGCGGCGTCGACGGCAAGAAGGCCGCGGCGATCGACGCCGAGGAGGACGAAGCCGAATCGACCGAGGGCAACACGGAGGCGAAGCCTCGGGTCGCCGCCCCGAGCGGCACGGGGCAGGAGGCCGGGGAAGCCGACGACAGCGCGGCGGCGCTCGCGCGGCGCCGCGCGAGAGCAGCGGCTAGAAGAAGGGCACGCGCCGCCCGGCAAGCCGCCGGAGGGAGCAAGTGAGGCGGGTTCTCGCGTGGCTCAGCCCGCGGAATCTGCAAATCGGGCTCATCTTCGTGCCGTGGCTTGCCGCGGCCGCGTATCTGCACTTGCTTGCTGCCGACCGCTACGTGTCCGAATCGATCGTGGCGATCCGATCCGAAGGCCAGCAAGCGATGCCGGTCGGCATGGACGCGTTGTCGGCGCTCTTCGGCAGCACGTCGGCGTCCCGCGAGGACCAGCACATGCTGAGCGCGCATATCTTGTCCATGGATATGCTGCGCCAGGTCGACGCTCAGCTCGACCTCCGGAAGGAGTACAGCCGCCCGAAGCTCGACTTCATCTTTGCGATGGACGAGGACGCGACGCAAGAGGAGTTCCTCGAGTACTACCGCAAGCGCGTCGAAGTCGAGCTCGATGCGGACTCGGGCCTCTTGACGATCCGCACGCAAGGCTTCACGCCCGAGCTTGCGCAGGCGGTCAACCGGCTCGTCGTCGAGATCAGCGAACGGTTCATCAACGAAAGCTCGCATCGGCTCGCCCGCGACCAGATGAGCTTCGCCGAGGGAGAGCTCGAGAAAGCACGCGCGACGCTCGACGAAGTCCGCGCCCGGCTGACCGATTTTCAGAGGCAGCACGGCGTGCTCGATCCGTCGGCCCAGGCGATGGCCAATACCGGCCTCACAGCCGAGCTCCAAGCGGCGCTGGCGCGCCAGGAAGCCCAGCTCAAGGGCTTGCAGGCTTATCTCAACGACGATGCGCCGCAGATCCAGGCGATCCAGGCGCAGATCGCCGGCCTTCGCGCCCAGCTCGATACCGAGCGCCTGCGCGGGCTCACGAACGACGAAGGCGAGAGCCTCAACGTGCTGGTCGGCGACTACCAGGAGCTGCTCGCGGAGCTCGAGTTCGTGCAGGACGCGTATCGCGGCGCGCTGGTCGCGCTCGAGACCGCGCGCATCGAGTCGACGCGTAAGCTGAAGAGTCTCGTCCTGGTCGAGTCGCCGGCGTTGCCCGAATCCGCCGAATATCCGCGAAGAGCCTATACGCTGTTCGCGTTGCTGATGGGGCTCACGCTCGTCTACGGCATCGGGCGGCTCGTCGTAGCCACCATCGAGGACCATCAGGAATGATTCGATCTACCGCTCACGTTCACAGGTGGTGGGCGGCCTTCGTGCTGCTTGCCGCCGCGCCGTTCTGTGCCGCGCAGCAGTCGTCCGAGGACGTCACGACGCTGATGCTCGGCCAGGAGAGCGCCGGCTCCGCCGCGGCCGCGCGCGCACGTGCCCGCGCCGAAGCCGCTCGCGACGCCGAAGCCGAGGCCGCCGACGCCGCGGCGCTCACCGAGACGCCCGAGCAGATGGACGCCGCGTCCCTGCTCGGCACCCGATACACCCCGGCCGAGAACACGATGTTCGGCGCGCAGCTCTTCCAGCCCGGCATGGCGAAGAGCTACGGGCAGGGCTTCAACGAGGACTATACCCTCGCGATCGGCGACCGAGTCTCGCTCCGGATGTGGGGCGCGTTCACGTACCAGGACGTGCAGACCGTCGACCCGCAGGGCAACCTGTTCCTGCCGAACGTCGGGCCGGTCCGCGTCGCGGGCGTGCGGAACACGGATCTGAACGACGTCGTGCGCGCGGCGATACGCGAGGTCTATCGGTCGAACGTCGACGTCTATGCGTCGCTCGACGCATCGCAGCCGGTGCGAGTCTTCGTCACCGGCTACGTGCGCGCGCCGGGCCAGTATCCCGGCGTCGCCGCCGACTCGGTGCTCGATTTCCTGCTGCGCGCCGGCGGCGTCGATCCGGACCGCGGCAGCTATATCGATATCCGGCTTCTCCGCGGCGGCCAGGAGCGGGCGTCGTTCAATCTCTACGATTTCCTGATCGACGGGCGGCTCGAGCAGGTGCAGCTTCAGGACGGCGACACGATCGTCGTCGGCGGCCGGCACAACACCGCGTGGGTGGCGGGAGAGGTCTTCAACGCCTACGGCTTCGAGTTCACGACGCCCGTGATCGCGGCCGAGGATCTGCTCGCGCTCGCGCGGCCGAGGCCGGGCGCGACGCACGTCAGCGTGATCCACAAGACCGGCACGGATCAGTTCGGCGAGTACTACGCGATCGACGAGCTCGACGGCGTCTATCTCGCGTCCGGCGACGAGATGGCCGTCGTCGCCGACCGGACGATCCGCACGATCCTCGTGCGCGTCGACGGCGCGATCGAGAGCTCGCGCGTGCTGACGCTGCCGTACGGCGCAAGGCTCCGCGACGCGCTCGAGCTCGTGACCCCGATGCCGCAAGCGAACATGGAAGCCGTGCAGCTCTTTCGCGAGTCCGTCCGGGAGCGGCAGAGACAGATGATCGAAGTCTCGCTGCGCGTGCTCGAGCGGGCCGCGCTGACCCAGCGGTCGACGACGAGCGAGGAGGCGGCGCTTCGGGCCCAGGAAGCCGAGCAGATCATGCGCTTCATCCAGCGCGCGCGCACCGTCGAGCCGCGCGGGCAGATCGTGCTCGCCGGCCGCGAGACGGCGATGGATACGCTGCTCGAGGACGGCGACGTGATCATGATCCCCGAGGAGAGCGCGCTCGTGATGGTGCACGGCGAGGTGACGCAGCCGAGCGCGATCGCCTACGACAGCAAGTCGCGCGTCTCCGACTACATCGAGCTTGCCGGCGGCATCACGCAGCGCAAGCGCGACGCGAGGATTCTGCTGCTGCGGCAGGACGGCACGTTCGTCGAGGACACGCGGGCAAGGCCCCAGCCCGGCGACGAGATCCTCGTGCTGCCGAGCATCGGCTCCCGCAACATCGAGGTCGCCCGCGGCATCTCGGAGATTCTGTTCCAGCTCGCGGTCGTCGCGCGCGTCGCGCTCGACCTGTAGCGGCAGGAGGTCTCGGCGCTAAAGCCCGAGCGCGTCGAGCGCTTCGGTCACGAGCGCCTTCGCCTCGTCCTCCGAAGCCTGGCGCAGATTGTTCTCGGCCCGGCCCGGCGCGAACATCTCGTGCGACAGCGCGATGATCGAGCGCCGGTCGGGCAAGTGCGCCGCGAGCCGATCCCTCATCCCGAGCTCATCGAGCAGCGCGTCGAGGCCCGCGGCGAGGGCCGCCGTGTCGGCATGGCCGAGGCAGCGCGCGAGCGCTTCGAGCCGGCCGTCGTCGCGGGCCGCGTTGAATCTGAGCAGCGCCGGCAGCGTGAAGCTGCACGCGAGGCCGTGAGGCAAACCGAAACGCGCCGTCAGCGGATAGGAGATCGCGTGCGCGAGCGCGGTCCGCGTCTGGCTGATCGCGAGGCCCGCGAGCGCGCTCGCCTGCATCATGTCGGCGCGCGCCTCGAGGCTCTCCGGCTCGCGCACCGCGCGGGGCAGCGCCGACAGCGAAAGCTCGAGCGACTTCGTCACGAGCCCGAGGCTCGCCGGATTCGCGTTGCGGTTCCACGCGGATTCGAGCGCATGCGAGATCGCGTCGAGCCCCGACGAGACCGTGACCTCCTCGGGCAAGCCCAGCGTGAGCTCGGGATCGAGCAGCGCGAGCCGCGGATAAAGATCCGTGCCGGCGACCGAGCGCTTCTTGTGCGCGTCGTAGTCCCAGACCGTGCCGAACGGCGTGACCTCGGCGCCGGTGCCGGACGTCGTCGGAATCGCGATCAGCGGCAGCGCGGCGGGGCCCTTTGCATCGGCGGCGAAGAGAGTCGCGAGCGGCGTGCCGGCGGGCCGCGCCAGCAAGCGGGCGAGGGCCTTGGCCGTATCGATCGTGCTGCCGCCGCCGAGCGCGATCAGCGCGTCGGGCGAGCGGGGGCGAAGGCGCTCGCCTTGCGCCTCGACGTGCGTGAGCGCCGGGTTCGGCGCGACGTCGTCGACGACGGCGACGAGACGATCGCCGAGCGCGGCTTCGATCGTCGCGACGAGCCCGCGCCGTGCAAAGCCGGGCGACGTGACGAGCGCGACGCGCTCGAAGTCGACATGCTCGGCCAGCCGCTTCAGCGCGCCCGGCGCGAAGACGACCTTGACCGGATTGTGGAAGACCCAGGACGGCGCGGACATGCCGGTCATTGTACGCCCGCGGCTTCGGCGCGCACTGGTACGCGGAGCATAGGGATCAAAGGCCGAGGCGCTTCATCAGCGCGTCGCG
>CAYMAF010000030.1:0-21711 GCA_964388365.1 uncultured Gammaproteobacteria bacterium
CGTCGAACGGACGCTCGATCGCGACGGGCATATAGCTCGTCGCGCCGCGGGCGGGTGCGGCCTCGGGCGGATCGCCCTGCGCCGGAGGCTGAGCGTGCGCCGCGGCGGCAGCGACGACGGCCGCCGCGCAGACGCCGAGCCGGATACCGCGGGCGGTCGTTGCCGCCGGGTTATGGAAAGAGCTGGACATCTGCGAACTCTCCTGTTACGGAAGACACTTCGAGGCCCGCGCGGCGATTCCCCGCTTGCGCGGGACGATCGTGATGAGCCGGCCGTTGCAGGGTTCGTGCCAGCAGCGTCGCCGGGTTCCCATGTCATGGCACGGCGCTTGCTCGATGCACCCAGTGGCTCCTAACGAGGCAGAGGGCGGACGTGATGGCTGAGTCGCAGGCCGAGCGTGGCCGATACGGGGAGCCCTCTCGCGATCTCTCGCGGCCCGCGTGGCGAGACGTGCTGAGACGGGTGAGGGCGGAAACGAGCGAGGACAATCTGTCGCTCGTCGCAGCCGGCGCGGCGTTCTACGCGTTGCTCGCGGTCTTCCCCGCGCTCGCGGCGCTCGTCGCCGTCTACGGGCTGTTCACCGATCCTGCAACGGTCGGTGAGCAGCTCGAAGCGGTCTCCGACATCCTGCCTGGCGAGGCGCGGAATCTGATCACGGCGCAGCTCGAGCGCATTGCTTCCGCCGGCGGCACCGCGCTCAGCGTCGGCGCCGCGGTCTCGTTTCTGATCGCGCTGTGGAGCGCATCGAAGGGCGTGAAGTCGCTGATGACCGCGCTGAACATCGTCTACGGCGAGAAGGAGCGGCGAGGCTTCTTGAAGCTGAATGCGCTCGCGCTGCTGCTAACGCTCGTCGTGCTCGGCTTCGTCGTCGTTGCGCTCGTCGCGGTCGCGGTCCTGCCGGCCGTCGTCGGCATGCTGAATCTGCCGCCACTGATCGAGGGGCTCGCGCGGTGGCTGCGGTGGCCGCTGCTCGGCGCCGTGGCCGTCGGCATTCTGAGCGTGCTGTATCGCTACGCGCCGGCGCGCGCGCGGGCGGGATGGCGGTCGGTCGTCTACGGCGCCGCGGCCGCGACCGCGCTATGGCTCGTCGGCTCGGCGCTATTCTCGCTCTACGTCTCGAATTTCGGCCGTTACAACGAGACCTTCGGCTCGGTCGCGGCACCCGTCGTGCTGATGCTGTGGTTCTATCTGTCCGCCTATTTCGTGCTGCTCGGCGGGGAGCTGAACGCCGAGCTCGAGCGTGGGAGCGTGCGCGAGGCGGCGAACGGACCGGCGCGGCCGCAATGCGAGCGGGGCGCTCCGGTCGCGAGCGCGGTCGTCGACGCGCCGCCCCGCTGAGCGGCGCCTTCCCGGCGCGTCGACTACGCCGGATGCGGTTCCTTCAGAATTGTCCAGATCGGCTGGACGCCTCCGGTTTGCGTTTCGGCCCGCGGCCGGCTCAGAATTGCGAGCAGCACGGGGAATTTGCGGGCGCGGTCGGCTCGAGTGGCGCGCTCGTCTCGGACGGCATTCGTCGGTTCGCGCGGCGCCTGCGTCGCCGTTCGAGCCACAGCAATGAAGGGGGGTATCGAATGCGTGGTCGCTATTCGCGGACGGGGCCGTTCGTCGCAGCCGTCGCCATCTCGTTGCTCGCGTCGGCCGGCGCGGCCGACGAGACGGCGCATCCGGATTTCTCCGGCATCTGGTTCCCGAGCGGGCGGCCGTCCCCGAGTCCTCCGCTGACGCCAGCCGCTCAGAAGCTGCGCGAGCAGTACGAGGCCGAGTTTACGCTCGAGGATGACCCCGGACGCTACTGCATTTGGCCCGGCATGCCTCGCGCCCCCTGGGGCGCGCCGTTCCCGATCGAGATCATCCACCGCGCGCAAGATGTCACGATGTATTGGGAAGGCTACGGCATGTATCGAAAAATCTACATGGCCGAGCACGCGCCGCCGCCTCCGCCGGTCTCGTCCGCGATGGGCTATTCGGTCGCTCGCTGGGAAGGGCAGACGCTCGTCGTCGAGACGACGAACCTGAAGGCCTACCCGTACATGAACCGGCTCGCGACGACGTCGGACGCGCACGTGCTCGAGCGGTTGTGGCTCGAGAAGCGCGAGGTCAACGGGACCGAGCGGACCTACCTCGTCGACGAGATCGTGCTGACGGATCCGAAGCTGTACCCCGAGCCCGTACGCTTCCGCGCCGAGGCCGTCGCACGGCCCGACATGCAGATGCTCGAGTACACGTGCACCGACACGCTCTGGGAGGAATACCTCGACCGGCGCGGGCTCACGCTGCCCGACGTCGATGCTCTGCCGAATCCGACCGAGGATTGAACCGATGAGAAAAATTCTATCGGCCGCGTTGACGGCGGCGCTCGCGGCGGTCCCGCTGCTGGCCGCCGCTCACCATTCGTTCGCAATCTACGACATGGAGACGGAGTACACGTTCGAGGGTGTCGTCGAGACGCTGAGGTTCCGCAATCCGCATATGGCGCTGACGCTCGTCGAGACGAAGGACGGAGAGCGCAGGGTCATCAATTTCGTCGAAGGCGCGCCCGCGAACATGCTCGTCCGAATGGGGTTCGATCCGGCTCATATCCAGCCCGGCAAGCGGATCAAGGCGATCGGCTCGCCGCGGAAGGACAATCCGGAGGCGTTTTTCCTGAAGACGATCATTCTCGAGGACGGCACCCGCTACGATACGCTCGGCCCCGGCGGCACCGAGCGGCGCTGACGGCCGAAGCCGTGCCCCGGACGCTCCGCGGGCGCAACTCTTGCATGTCGCCGGATCCTGTCGGACCGCGAGCAGTGCATGGGTTCGTCCGAGATTCGGAGCTTCGCACGGGCATTCGGCCCTAGAGCCTTGACGGCCGCCGCGGCGTGGTGGGCGCTGACCGGCGGTGCGTCCGGCTGGGATGCCTGGGTCATCGGTATCCCAGCGATCGTCGCTGCGGCGGCGATGAGCGCCGCGATGCTCCCGCCGTTCGATTGGTCGTGGCCGCGCGCGCTCCGTTTCGCGGCCTTCTTCGTCCGGGAATCCTGGCTCGGCGGCGTCGATGTCGCGAAGCGCGCGCTCGCGCCGCGAATGCGGCTCGCGCCCGGGTTCGTCGAGCACGAGATCGATGTCGTTCCGGACCTCGCCCGCGTCGCCGTGATCAATACGTCGAGCCTATTGCCGGGCTCGCTCGTCGTCGATAGCCGCGGCGGCCGCGTGCTCGTGCACGTGCTCGACGTCGAGCGCATCGACGTCGAGCGAACGATGGCTACGGCCGAAGCGCGCATCGCAGCGATGCTGCGCCTCGAGCGATGAGCGGCCTTCATCTTGCGGTCGCGTTCGTGCTGCTTGCGAGCGTCGTCGCCGGCTTCTACCGATTGCTCGTTGGTCCCGTCGCGGGTGACCGGCTCGTCGCCGCGCAGCTCCTCGGCACGACCGCGGTTGGTGTCTTGCTGCTGCTCGCCGAGGCGTTCGCGGCGTACTCGCTGCGCTATGTCGGACTCGTGTTCGCATCGCTCGCGGCGGTGACGATCGTCGCGTACGTCAGGCTGGGCGCCGGCGCCGAGGAGTTCGAATGAACGCTTTCGCGATGGCTCGGGCTGCCGTCGATCTCGCCGCGATCGCACTGATCTCGGTCGGCGCGTTCTTCTTCGTCGCCGGGACCGTCGGGCTGCTTCGCTTCCCGAACCTCTACACGCGGATCCACGCGTTGACGAAGGCCGACAATCTCGGGTTAGGACTCGTCGTCGCCGGGCTCGTGCTCGAGGCCGAGTCGCTCGGCGCGGCCCTGCAGATCCTCTTGATCTGGTTTCTCGTGCTGCTGTCGAGCGCGTCGAGCGCGCACCTTCTGATCAGGGATGCGCATCGCCGCGGCCGCGCGCCGCGGATGCTGTGATGAGCGCGACGACCGCGTTCGCGCTCGCCGCGTTCGACGTGCTCGTCGTCGCGGCGCTCGTATGGTGCGCGGCGAGGGCGCTGGCCAGCGAGGCGCTGCTCGCCGCGGTCGCGATGTTCGTCGCGTTCGGGTTTCTGATGACGCTCGTCTGGGTACGGCTCGGCGCGCCGGACGTCGCGCTCGCCGAAGCGGGCATCGGCGCGGGGTTTACCGGGGCGCTGCTTTTCGCCGCCGTCGCGAGGCTGCGCCGCGCGAGCCGGCGGGAGGCCGACGATGGCGAAGCGTGACGGCGGTTCCTCGGCGTTGCGGACGGCCGTGTCGTCGGCGCTCGTCGCGGTCCTCGGCGTGACACTCGCTTTTGCGGTGCGGTCGGCGGACGTTGCCGGGACCGGCGGCCTCGGCGGGGCCGTGCTCGCGTCGCTCGATCGAACGGGCGGCGTCGAGAGCCCGGTCACCGCGGTGCTGATGAGCTTTCGCGCGTACGACACTCTGCTGGAGCTCGTCGTGCTGCTGACCGCCTATTCGGGACTTCGAGCTCGCGACATGCCGCTCGAGCTCGATCGCGGCGCCGTATCGCCGGTGCTCGATATCCTCGTCAAGCTGCTCGCGCCGTTTCTGATGCTGTTCTCCGGCTATCTGCTGTGGGCCGGCTCGAGCTCGCACGGCGGCGCGTTCCAGGCGGGCGCGCTGCTCGCGGCCGCCGGACTTCTCGCGGCGCTGTCGGGGCGTCGGCCGGTCGTCCGAGTCGGCCGGCTCGCCGCGCGCGCGGCGATCGCGCTCGGGCCGCTCGTGTTCGCGGGCGTCGGCGTCGCGGCGATGCTCGCCGGCGGCGCGTTGCTCGAGCTCCCGCCGCGCTTCGCGAAGCCGCTGATCCTCGCCGTCGAGAGCGCGGCGATGATCTCGATCGGCGCGGTGCTCGTCGTGCTTTTCCTCGGACGCTCGTTGCTCGGCTGCGACGCGGAGCACCCGGAGGCGCAATGAGCTCGGCCGCGCTTTATCCGTTCGCGGCGGTCGCGCTGATCGTGGTCGGGCTCGACGGGCTGATCCGCCGCGAGCATCTGATGCGCAAGATTCTCGCGCTCAACGTGATCGGCAGCGGCGTGTTCCTCGTGATCGGCGCCGTCGGAAGGTCGGCGTCCGGCGGCTCCGCCGACCCCGTCGCGCAAGCGCTGATCATCACCGGGATCGTCGTCGCGATAGCGGCGACCGCGCTCGCGCTCGCGCTGATGGTGCGCGTCGCGGACGAGACCGGGCGCGCAGAGATCGATCCGCCGACGCCGAGCGGGGACCGTGCACGGCTCGACTCGGCCGATCCATGACGAGGCGCGGCCGTCAGGGCGCGCACAAGTGAGCCCAGCGCTCGAGACCCTCGCCGTCGCGATGGTGCTGTTGCCGCTTTTCGCGGGCCTCGCCGCGTTCGTAATTCCACGGACCGCCCGGCCCGTCGGAATCGGCACGGCCGCTCTGCTGCCGATCGGCGCCGTGCTGCTGGCGATGCGCGTCGCGGTGCGCGGGGTCGAGACGCGCATCGAGATCGGCGGCTGGCCGGCACCGCTCGGCATTGCGCTTTCGATCGACGGGCTCGCCGCGCTGATGCTGCTGACGACGACGCTCGCATCGGCCGGCGTGCTCGTCTATGCCGGCCGCTATTTCGCGGACACGAAACGTTTTGCGGCCTTCATGCCGCTCGCACTGCTGCTCGTCGCGGGATTGAACGTGCTCTTCATGTCCGCGGACCTGTTCAATCTCTACGTCGCGCTCGAGATCGTCGGGCTGTCGGCGGTCGGGCTCGTCGCGCTTGCCGGCGGCGCGGACGCGCTTCGAGGTGCGATGCGCTATCTGCTCGTGACGTTCCTCGGGTCGCTGCTGTACCTCCTCGGCGTCGCGCTGCTGTATCACATGACGGGCGCGCTGGACATCGGAACGGTCGCGGCTGCCCTCCGAGGCACGCGCGCCGAATGGATTGCGCTCGGCGTGATGACGGCAGCGATGTTGATGAAGAGCGCGCTGTTCCCGCTGCATTTCTGGCTTCCGCCGGCGCATTCGAGCGCACCGGTGCCGGTCAGCGCTTTGCTCTCGGCGCTCGTCATAAAAGCGTCGCTGTACGTGTCGCTGCGGCTTTGGCTCGACGTGATGCCGGCCGACCGGCGTCTCCTCGGCGACGCCGTTGCGGCCCTCGGTGCGATCGCCGTGGTCTGGGGCTCTGTCCAGGCGCTTCGGCAGGACGAGCTGAAGCTCCTCGTCGCATATTCGACGGCCGCTCAGGTCGGGTATCTGTTCGTGCCGTTCGCGCTCGATTCGCCGGCGGCCGTGACCGCTTGGCGAGGTGCGGCGTACCTCGTTCTGTCTCACGCGCTCGCGAAAACCGCGATGTTTCTCTCGATCGGCAATATCCAGGCGTTCGGCGGAGACCGTATCAGTCAGCTCGACCGCGTCGTGCAGCGACTGCCGTTGACCGTCGGCGCTTTCGCGCTCGCGGGTGTCACATTGGCGGGTCTTCCGCCGAGCGGCGGATTCATTGCGAAGTGGCTGATGCTCGAGGCGCTGATCGGCGAACGCCGCTGGTGGCTTGCCGCGGCCGTCGCCGCGGGCGGGCTGCTCGCGGCGCTTTACGTGTTCCGCGTCGTCGGTCCCGCGTTCACGAAAGGCGTCCTCGCGCGGCCGCCGCGCCGCGTCCCGGGGACGATGGAGTGGGTCGCGCTCGCGCTGTCGCTCGCGGCGATCGGGCTGGGATTCGGTGCGGTGCCGCTGATCGAGCTGCTGGACGTCGGCGAGCCGTTCGCGGTCTTCGAGAGGCCGCGATGACCGGGTCCGCAGCGCTTCCGGTGCTCGTGCTGCTCAGCTCGCTCGTGCCGGGCCTGATCATCTTCGGATTGCCCGAATCGAGCCGACGTGCGCGCACCGCGTTGAATCTCGCAGGCGCGGTGCTCAAGGTCTTGCTCGTCGCTCTGATCGCTCTCGGCATTGCCGACGGTGTCGTCTACGCCGCGCGCCTGCCGCTCGTCGGTACGATCGATCTCGTGCTGGTCGTCGACCCGCTCGGGATCTTGCTGATGGTCCTGTCCGCGATCCTATGGCTGATCACGACCGTCTACGCGGTCGGCTACCTCGAAGCGTCGCCGCACCGCTCGCGTTTCTTCGGCTTCTTCAGCATCTGTGTGACCGCGACGGTCGGCGTCGCGATGGCGGGCAATCTCGTCACGTTTCTCGTGTTCTACGAGATGCTGACGCTCAGCACGTATCCGCTCGTGGTGCACCGAGGCACGGAGACCGCGCGCCGCGCGGGCAGGATCTATCTGCTCTACACGCTGACCGGCGGCATGCTGCTCCTCGTCGGGACGGTGTGGCTGCATTCGGTCGCGGGCCATACGACGTTCACCGAGCGCGGTTTTCTCTCGGGGCTGCCGGCCGAGATGCACGGAGAGCTCGTCGCGATCTTCGCGGTGCTGATCGCGGGCGTCGGCGTGAAGGCGGCGCTCGTCCCGCTGCACGGGTGGCTGCCGCAGGCGATGGTCGCGCCGGCGCCGGTGAGCGCGCTGCTTCACGCGGTCGCGGTCGTGAAATCGGGCGTCTTCGGCGTCGTGCGGATCGTGCAGGACGTCTACGGTTACGAGTTCGCCGCCGAGCTCGGGCTGCGCGGTCCGCTCGTATCGCTCGCGTCGGTGACGATCGTCTACGGCTCGCTGCGCGCGCTCCATCAGGACGACCTGAAGCGCAGACTCGCGTTCTCGACGGTGAGCCAAGTGTCCTATATCACGCTCGGCGCGGCGCTCGCGGGTCCGGTCGCGACGATCGGCGGGCTCGTGCACCTCGTGCATCAGGGAATCATGAAGATCACGCTGTTCTTCTGCGCGGGCAATCTCGCCGAGACGCTGGGTATCCATCGCGTGAGCGAGATGGACGGCTGTGGGCGGCGCATGCCGTGGACGATGGCCGCGTTCACGATCGCGGCGTTCGGGATGATCGGCGTGCCGCCGCTCGCGGGCTTCGTGACGAAGTGGTATCTCGGCGTCGGCGCGATCGCGGCAGGGCAAGAGTGGGTGCTGTGGGTGCTGGTCGTGAGCGCGCTGCTGAACGCGGCGTATTTCTTGCCGATTCTCCGCGCCGCGTGGTTCGCTGAAGTGCGCGAGAAGCGGCCCGTCGAGATGCGGGATGGAAGGCTTGAGACCTCTTCGTGGCTGCTCCTGCCGCCGGTCGCGACGGCCGCTCTGACGCTCGCCGCCGGACTCTTCGCGGCCGCGCCGTTTAGTCCGCTGCGCTGGGTCGAGCTGATCGTCGAGCGGGGCTTCGCGCAATGACCGCCCCCGTGCATCTGCTCGTGATCGCGATGACGCCGCTCGCGCCGCTGGCGCTCGGTCTCGCGGTGCTGCTCTGGCCGTCGTCGCGGCGGCTTCATGCGGCCGCGGCGCTCGCTGCGCTGCCGGCGCTCGCGACCAGTATCGTGATGCCGTCCGGTACCGGAGCGACTCTCCCGTGGCTGCTCGAAGGCAGCGAGCTCGGGCTCGATCCGCTCGCACGAACGTTCCTGTTTGCGGCGGCCGCGATCTGGCTCGCCGCCGCGCTGTACGCGGTCGGCGCGCCGCCCGAGCGCGCACAGGGCCGATTCTTCGCCTGCATGCTGTTCGCGATGAGCGGCAATCTCGGCTTGATCGTCGCGCACGACATGCTCTCGTTCTATCTCTTCTTCTCGCTGATGAGCTTCGCCGCGTACGGGCTCGTCGTGCACGACGGCACACGCGCGGCACGCCGCGCCGGCGCCGTCTATATCGGGCTCGTCGTCGCCGGGGACATGATGCTGTATGCCGCGCTCGTCCCGGCTGCGCTCGATGCCGGCGGCGCGCTGATGTTCGGCGACGTGCGCGCGAGCATCGCCGAGTCGCCGCATGGCGATACGATCGTCGCGCTGACCGTCGCCGGCTTCGGCGTGAAGTCGGGCGTGCTCGGCCTGCATGTCGCATTGCCTCTGATCTATCGAGCCGCGCCTATCCCGGCGGCGGCCGCGCTCGGCGGCGCGATGGTGCACGCCGGAGTCCTCGGATGGCTACGCCTTCTACCGCTTGGCAGCGACGTCGAGGCGTGGGGCGTCATCCTCGTAGCGTTGGGGCTTGCGGGGACGTTCTATGCCGCTGCGGTCGGGACGCTACAGCGCGACGCGCGTTGCGTGCTCGGGTATTCGAGCGTCAGCCAGACCGGCATCATGCTGGCGGGAACAGGCGCCGCGCTCGCGGCGCCGGATGCGGCAGGCGCGATTGCCGCGGCCGTCGCCGTGTATGCGCTCCATCATGCTTTCGCGAAGGGCTCGCTGTTGCTCGGAGTCGGCATCGCTGCTGCGGCTCGGTCCGGGACGATCGGACGCGGCGCGATGAGAATCGGGCTCTTGCTGCCCGCCTTCGCGCTGCCCGGGACGCCGTTGACGAGCGGGATGCCGGCGAAGGAAGCGTTGAAGGAGGCCTTGGCGGCAGCCGACCCGCCGACGGCGCGGCTGCTCGCCGAGCTGTTGCCGTGGACCGCGGTCGCGACGACCGTCGTCGTCGCGCGGTTCCTGTGGCTCGAGTGGCCGTCGCTCGGCCGCGATCCGCGAGCGGTACCGCCCGTCGCCACGTTTGCATGGGGACTCACGCTGGTCGGCGTCGCGTTGGCCGCGTGGCTGCAGCCGCTCGTGTCCGTGCACGGATTGGCGCGTCCCGACGTGCTCGCCGAGCTCACTTGGCCCGTGCTGCTCGGCGCCGCGCTCGCGGCGGCCGGTGCACGGGTCTCGGCGCGGCGCGGATTGCGTGTGCCGCCGGTTCCGCCGGGCGATCTCGCCGTGCCGCTTCGCAGGATCGCGTGCGGCGCGATCGACGCTTGGATGCACTTCGCTTACGGACCGCTGCGCGCAGCGCGCAACCGGGTGCGGGACGCGAGCACCGCTGCGCTCGCGGATCGGCGCTGGGGGGAAGCCGCGCGATCGATCGAGGATTCGCTGCGCCCGTGGAATACCGCGATCGTCATACTCGTGATCGTGATGCTCTTGCTGATCTCGCTTTCGCCGGCCGGGCGTTGAAACGCGAGCCGCTTGGCATGAAATCTGCTTTGCTGATCTCTGCGTCTCGCCGGGGTCTCCCCCCCCGAATGCGCTGTTTCCGATCCTCCCCGGAACAATGTCCCCCGAAACAGCGTCCCCGGCGAGGCGCTTCGCGTTTGCGCGACGCCCCCGATCAGACATCGAGCTCGAACCGAATCACGGTGCGCACGCCGACGACGTCGACCGTCTCGCCGCCGATGATCCGCGGCCGGTAACGCAAACCGCTCGCGGCCTCGAGCGCGGCTTCGTGGAAGATCGAGCTCGAGGACTCGACGATCACCGGCGCATGCACCTCGCCGTGCCGAGTCACGGTGAACTCGACGACGACATAGCCTTCGATGCCGCGCCGCGCCGCGAAGGACGGATAGCTCGGCGGCTTCTGCGCGATCGGCTGTATGCGTCGAAGGTCGAGCGACGGCTGAAGCATCGCGGCGAGCTCTCGGGGATCCGGCGCGAAAGCTTGCGGGGCGGCGAGCGCGGGCTGCGTCCAGAACGGCTCGCTCGGGAGTCCGGCGGCGACCGCGACACGGTGCTCAGGCGTCGAAGGCCGAGCGGCTGGGGACGAGCGCAGCCCCCGCGGAGGCAGGGTCGGCCGCGCAGCGATCTCGCTGCGGGGACCGACCGGCGCGACGGCGGGAGCGACGGCCGGCTCGCCGGCAGACGCCGGAGGCCGGGCTCGCAACCGCTCGCGGACATCCGGCCGCAGGATCGCGCTATCGCCGTTCAGGAATTCGATGCTCGACACAGGCGGCGAAAGCAGCAACGTCATCAGCAGGAGCAGCCCGAGCGTGACGCCTGTGCCGGCGGCCGTCGCCGCGGTATAGCGGAGCACGACGCCGTGCCCGCCGAGAACGGTCCGGAACGGCGATACGGCCACGACATAAGCGGCGGAGAGAGTGCGGAGGAGGTCCGCGAGCCACACGGATCGGCAGAGCCAGGATCTGAGCTCGGGCCGTTTCGCGAACTCGCTCGCGATCGCGGGCGCCGCGCCGAGACGCCGCTTCGCGTCGGCCGAGGCCTCGTCGGGCGGGACGCCGAACCGCAGCGCTTCGGCCTCGAGATCCTCGTAGTGATCCTCGAGCTCGGCGGCGAGCCGCGAAACGTATCGCGGCGACACTCCCGCCTCGAGGAGCCCATCGAGTAAAGCGCTGATCTCCGAGTCTGCCCGCATTTTCGGCCCTTCGACCCGGCCCGGTCCGCGCTCGAGCGCGGGACCGCCGACGATCATGCCCGACCGGGCTCTTCGAGCACCGATCGCACGCCGTTCGAGACGCGTTCCCATTCCTCCGTCAGCTGCCGAAGGCGCTTGCGTCCTTTCGCCGTCACCGAGTAATACACCCGCGAACGGCCGTTGACCATTTTTCGGCGAGCCTTCAGCGCGCCTCGTTGCTCCAGGCTATAGAGCGCGGGATAGACGACTCCTTCCCCGAGCGTGATCGCGTCGCGCGTCGACGTCTTGATCAGCTTTACGAGCTCGTAGCCGTACATTTCTCGTCTCGCGAGCAAGCGCAGCACGAGGAGCTCGGGAACGCCGCTCATGAAGGGAGGATTGGTCTGCCGCACGTCGTTCCGCCTTGATGCCTCGAACGACCCAATGCTAGTGGCGGTGAGGCGGGCGGCGCAACGGCGCACGCCGCGTCCTGCGCTGGAGAGGAAGCCGGCCGCGCGATCGCCCACGGTCCGACGCGCCGACGAGGGGCCGAGCTTGACCGCTCGCGCGGGGGCCGGGATCATCCGGACGCAACGTTTCGCGTTGCCGCGCTCGGTGTCGAATGGAGAGGAGTAGACCGATGAGAGCTCGCTGGGTCGTCTGCTGCGCGGTCGCGGTCTTCGCGATGCCGGCCGCGACTCAGCCCGCCGGGACGCCCGAAGATGTCGAGCGCATCGTGCGTGCTGCGCGCGCGCTCCTCGATGCGGCCGGCGCCCGACCTGGGCCGGTCGAGCAGATGTCGGGCGTGACCCACCGTGAGAGGCTCTTGCTCTCCGGTGACGATCCCGAGCGAGAGAACTGGACGTATTGGCCGACCGATCGCGCGGGGCTTCCGCTCGAGCTGATGAGCGCCGAGCAGAGGCTTCTCGCGCACGACCTGCTGCGCGCCGTGCTGAGCTCGCAGGGATATAACAAAGTCGCCAACATCATGCAGTTGGAACAGTATCTTAAGGCGACAGATCAAATCGGCTTTCCGCGCGACGTCGGCCATTACGCGATCGCGTTCTTCGGGGAGCCGTCGCTCGAGAAGGCCTGGAGCTGGCGCTTCGAGGGGCATCACGTCTCGTTGAATATCGCGGTGACGCCGGAAGGCGTGACCGTGACCCCGACGTTTCTCGGCGCGAATCCCGGCGAGCTGCGTACCGGTCCGCTCGCGGGTTTGAGGGTGCTCGCGGCCGAGGAGGACCTCGGCAGCGAGCTCGTGATGTCACTGACCGACGAGCAGCGCGCGCGGGCGGTGCTGTCGGACCGCGCCCCGGCCGACATCTTGACGGGGCAGTTCGGCAAGCCGCGCGACGAATGGGGCGCGTGGCGGGAGACGCTGCAGCCCGAGGGCATCCCGGTCGCCGAGCTGAACGAGGTGCAGCAGCATTGGGTACGCCGGATCCTCGACGAGGTCGTCGCGACGTATCGCCCCGAGATCTCGCGCGCGTACCTCGAGGCCATCGACGTCACGGAGCTGCATTTCGCGTGGATGGGTAGCATCGAGAGCCGCGGCCCGCACTACTACCGGCTTCAAGGGCCGGATTTCGTGTTCGAGTACGACAACGTGCAGGACGGCGCGAATCACGTGCACAGCGTCTGGCGCAGCAAGTCGTCTGATTTCGGCGCCGGGCCGCTCGAGCGCCACTATCGCGAGTATCGGCACTGACCCTGATGTGGACGCTGACGCTGTTCGCCGCCGCCGCGCTCACGGCTGCGCAGGGGCAGGCGGTGCGCCTCGAGGTCGAGCACGAGCCGGAGCTTACGTCCGTGCTCGCCGTCTGGGGGGATCGCGCGGTGCCGTTCGTGCGGCGCGGGGAACGTTGGGTCACGGCGATCGGCGTCGATCTCGATGCACGGCCCGGCACGCACGACGCCGGCCTCGTGCTGACGTTCGCGGACGGGCGCGAGGAACGCCGCTCTCAGCCCCTCGAAGTGCGGGCCGTCGAGTTTCCGACGACGGAGCTACGGGTCGAGCCGCGTTACGTCGAGCTCGCCCCCGAGGATCAGGCCCGCGCGGAGCGGGAGAGCCGGGAGATCGCCGCGATCTACTCGCAGCTCACGCCCGAGCCGTACTGGCGCGAGCCGTTCGTCGTGCCGATTCCGGGGACGACCGGCGGGCGCAATTTCGGGCACCGGCGGATTTTCAACGGTCAGCCGCGCGCGCCGCATTCGGGCGCCGATCTGCGGGCGGCGACCGGTACGCCCGTGCATGCTTCGAACCGTGGGCGGGTCGTGCTCGCGAAGGAGCTCTTCTTCAGCGGCAACGCGGTCTTCGTCGACCACGGGCTCGGCGTTTACTCGGTGTATCTGCATCTGTCCGAGATCCACGTCGAGCCGGGCGAGATCGTCGAGCGCGGCCAGGTCGTCGGGCTGGCCGGCGCGACTGGGCGTGTGACCGGCCCGCATTTGCATTGGGGGGCGCGGGTGCTCGATGCCCGCGTCGATCCGTTCTCGCTGCTCGGGCTCGAGTCCGAAGGGGAGTGACGATGGCAGCCGTCGGCCGTAATGCGCCGTGCCCGTGCGGGAGCGGCAAGAAGTACAAGCGGTGCTGCCCGCTGAAGCGGGCACGAGGCAGCGCAGCGCGGAGCTGGTTGCTCGTCGTCGCGATTGCGGCGATGCTGTTGACCGGCGCGATCGTCGCGCTGACGTCGCTCGACGAGCTCGGGGAACGGAGGGGACCCGCGAGGGTCTGGTCGGAGGAGCATGGTCACTGGCACTGAGCGCGGGCCGAGCGCCGACGCGCAGCGCGTCCGGAAGCGGTCTCCGCGGCGTTGCGCTCGCCGCCGCATCGCGAGCTCGGCGCTCGCGTGGGCCGCGATGCTCGCTGTGCCGAATGGGCTCGCGCAGACCTTCGGCCTGTCCGACTACACGGGCGCCGAGCTGTTCGACCGGTTCTGCGCGGCCTGTCACGGCTCGGCAGGCCGGGGCGATGGACCGGTCGCGCCGACGCTGAACGTCGCGGTTCCGGACCTGACGCGGCTCGCGGAACGTAACGACGGCAGGTTCCCGGCGATGGACGTTCGGGACATCGTCGACGGCCGGGCGCTCGTCGTGGCACACGGGCCGCGCTCGATGCCGGTCTGGGGATACGAGTTCTGGGTCGAGGAGGGCGGCGACATCGAAGCCGAGCGCGACGCCCGGGAACTGATCGACCGTCTGGTCCGTCATATCGAGTCGATGCAGGAAACGGTGACCACAGGGGGGCAGGTTCGATGAGACCCGCCTAGAGGCGGCGCGGCCACGCCGCGCGCGCACCGATGTCTCGTCTCCGCAAGCATCTCGGTCCCGGCGCAGGAACCGGGAACGGGGTGCTGTGGTCTCTACCGCAGAGCGGATGTTTTTGTTAGCATACTGGCCGTTTTCGCGGGTGATCCGTTCTGCTGACACAGCGGGTCCGCTCCGGCGGACGCGTTGGTAGGTCCGGATACCAACCCGATGGTTAGGTAAGGGCCCCGCTTGGGGCTTTTTGTTTTGACGCGGCCGCAACGCCGGCCGGGCGAGGAGGTTTGGCGTCGAGCAATGGGCCCTTAGGCCCTTTTTTTGTCGGTTTTGATCGCGTATCGAGAAGTGCGAACCAGTGCGGACAAGCAGCGTCTGATCGGGCTGATCGAGCCGGCGTTGACGGCGCTCGGCTATGAGCTCGTCGACGTCGATCTGAAGCTTGGACGCCGCGGGCTGGTGCGTGTGTACATCGATCGGAGGTCGGACGACGAGGGCGGCGTGACGCTTGCGGATTGCGAGCTGGTCAGCGGGCAGGTCGGCGCGTTGCTCGATGTCGAGGACCCGATCCCGGGGGCATACGATCTCGAGATTTCGTCGCCGGGTCTCGACCGGAAGCTGCGGACGCTCGAGCATTTCGAGCGCTTCGTCGGCCGCGAGGTGCGAATCGAGCTGTCGCGGGCTCGGGATGGACGCAAGCGGCTCAGGGGGCCGCTCCGCGCCGTGGAGGGCGAGACGATCGTCGTCGACGTCGACGGGAACGCGTGGCGTTTGTCGTTGGATGAGATCGGCGAGGCGCGGCTGGTGCCGCCGAAATCGGCATAACTGGTGGCTGCAAGATGAGCAAAGAGATCTTGATGGTGGCGGATGCCGTCTCGAACGAGAAGGGCGTCGACAAGAGCGTGATCTTCGAGGCGATCGAAGCCGCGCTCGCGTCCGCGACCCGCAAGCGTTACGGCGAGGATATCGACGTGCGCGTCTCGATCGATCGGAACACCGGCGAGTATGAGACGTTCCGGCGCTGGAAAGTGTTCGCGGACGACTCGAACGAGCTCGAGGAGCCCGCGCGCGAGCTCAGGCTCGAGGATGCGCTCGAGATCGATCCGAACGCCGAGGTCGGCGGATACGTCGAGCAGCCGATGGAGTCGGTGGAGTTCGGGCGCATCGCCGCGCAGACCGCGAAGCAGGTCATCGTGCAGAAGGTGCGCGAGGCCGAGCGCGAGCAGGTCGTCGAGGAGTACAAGGACCGCGTCGGCGAATTGCTTTCGGGCATCGTGAAGCGAGTTGATCGCCATGGCGCCTACATCGATCTCGGCGGCAACGCGGAAGGGTTCATTCCACGTGAGGACCTCATTCCGCGCGAGCCGATCAAGCCGCAAGACCGCATCAAGAGCCTGTTGCGCGAGGTGCGTGCCGAGCCGAGAGGCCCGCAGCTGTTTCTGACCCGCACGTCGCCGCAGTTCCTCGTCGAGCTGTTCAAGATCGAGGTGCCGGAGGTCGGGCAAGGTCTCATCGAGATCCTCGCCGCCGCACGCGACCCTGGGCTGCGCGCGAAGATCGCGGTGCGCAGTAACGATCCGCGCATCGACCCGGTCGGCGCGTGCGTCGGCATGCGCGGCTCGCGCGTGCAGGCTGTGTCGAACGAGCTGGCCGGCGAGCGCGTCGACATCATTCTCTATGACGACAATCCCGCGCAATTCGTGATCAACGCGATGTCGCCGGCCGACGTGCTGTCGATCGTCGTCGACGAGGACGCTCACAGCATGGATATCGCCGTCGCCGAGGACAAGCTGTCGCAGGCGATTGGACGCGGCGGGCAGAACATTCGGCTCGCGAGCGAGCTCACCGGCTGGGAGCTCAACGTGATGACCGAGGCCGCTGCCGAGGAGAAGAGCGAGAAGGAAGCGCGCGAGGTCGTTTCGCGCTTCATGAAGGAGCTCGACGTGGACGAGGACGTCGCGATGATCCTCGCTCAGGAGGGGTTCTCGACGCTCGAGGAGATCGCATACGTCCCGGCGTCGGAGCTGCTCGCGATCGAAGAGTTCAACGAGAGCATCGTGAACGAGCTGCGTTCCCGCGCTCGAGACGTGCTGATCACGCAAGCGATCGTCAGCGAGGAAGAGCGCGCCCAGGCGGAGCCGGCCGAGGATCTGCTCGAGCTCGAAGGCATGGACGAGGATCTAGCCTACGAGCTCGCGAGCCGCGGCATCGTGACGCGCGAGGATCTCGCCGAGCAGGCGGTCGATGATCTCGAAGGTATCGACAACCTCGACGCCGACCGCGCGGCGAAGCTGATTATGGCAGCGCGGGCGCACTGGTTCGACGAGCAGCAGGCGAGCACGGCCGAGGAGAAATAATGGCGGAAGTAACGGTCGCGGAATTTGCCGAAGTCCTCAAGGTGCCTGTCGAGCGGCTGCTCGTGCAGCTCGACGAGGCGGGTATCAAGGTCAAGGGCGCCGACGACACGATCAGCGAGGATGCGAAGCTCGAGCTGTTGACGCATCTGCGCCGGTCGCACGGGCGCAAGGACGCGGATCCGGCGGCCCCGCCGCGCATCACCCTGAAGCGCAAGTCGCAGAGCGAGCTGAGGCTGCCCGGCGGTCAGGGACGTTCGCGCACGATCAGCGTCGAGGTGCGCCGCAAGCGCACATACGTCAAGCGCGACGTGCTCGAGGAGCAGGCGCGCAAGCAGCAGGAAGAGCTCGAAGCGAAGCGCCGGGCCGAGGAAGAGGCTCGCGCCGCCGAGGAGCGCGCCGAGCGCGAGCGCCGAGAGGCCGAGGAGGCGGCGCGCCGCGAGGCCGAGGCCCGCGAGGCCGCGGAGCGCGAGGCACGCGAGCGCGAAGCCGCGGAGCGGCAGGCCGCCGAGAAGGACGCCGAAGCGCGTCAGCGCGCAGAGGAAGAGGCACGGCGCGCGGCCGAGGAGGCCGCACGCCAGGCCGAGGAGCAGAAGCGCGCGGCCGAGGAGCGTGAGCGCGCCGCAAAGCAGCGTGAAGCCGAGCGCGCGCGTCCTGCGCCGACCACACCGCCGCCGGCGGGACGCCGCGGCAGGTCCGATCACACGTTGCACGTCGCGCCCGGCGCCGGCGGCCGACGCAAGAAGAAGAAGGCCGATCGTCGCCGCGCCGTGCAGGTCGACGCGCAGCACGGCTTCGCGCGCCCGACCGCGCCCGTCGTCCGCGAGGTCGAGATTCCGGACACGATCACGGTCAGTGAGCTCGCTCAGCGGATGGCCGTGAAGGGGACCGAGGTCATCAAGGCCCTGATGAAGATGGGCATGATGGTCACGATCAACCAGGTCATCGATCAGGACACCGCGACGCTCGTGGTCGAGGAGCTCGGGCACACGGCGAAGCCGCTGAAGGAGGCGGGGATCGAGGATCAGCTCCTCGAGGCGGTCGAGACGGCGACCGACGCCGAGGCCGTTCCGCGTCCGCCGGTCGTCACGGTCATGGGCCATGTCGACCACGGCAAGACTTCGCTGCTCGACCATATTCGCCGCACGCGCGTCGCGTCCGGCGAGGCGGGCGGCATCACGCAGCATATCGGCGCGTATAACGTGAAGACGCCGAAGGGCAAGATCACGTTCCTCGATACGCCTGGCCACGCGGCGTTCACGTCGATGCGGGCTCGCGGTGCGCAGGTCACGGATATCGTCGTGCTGGTCGTCGCCGCGGACGACGGCGTGATGCCGCAGACGATCGAGGCGATCCAGCACGCCCGGGCCGCGGACGTGCCGATCGTCGTCGCGATCAACAAGATCGACCGCGAGGATGCCGACCCCGATCGGGTGCGCAACGAGCTCGCGCAGCAGAACGTGATCCCCGAGGACTGGGGCGGCGATACGCTGTTCGTGAACGTGTCGGCGCATACTGGCGAGGGCATCGATCAGTTGCTCGAAGCGATCCTGCTGCAATCCGAGCTGCTTGATCTGAAGGCGCCCGACGAAGGACCGGCATCCGGCGTCGTCATCGAGGGCAGCCTCGAGCGAGGCCGCGGCGCGGTCGCGACCGTGCTGGTCAACAAGGGCCGGCTCAAGGTCGGCGATATCCTGCTCGCCGGGCAGGAGTACGGCCGTATCCGCGCGATGTTCGACGAGAAGGGCGCGCAGATCAAAAGCGCGGGGCCGTCGATGCCGGTCGTCGTGCTCGGTCTGTCCGGCACGCCGTCGGCGGGCGACGATGTCCTGGTCGTGCCCGACGAGCGCAAGGCCCGCGAGGTCGCCGAGCTCAGGCGCGGCCGCGAGCGCGACGTGAAGCTCGCGCAGCAGCAGGCGGCGAAGCTCGAGGATATCTTCACGCAGATGCGCGAGACGGGCACGGCGAGCCTGTCGGTGCTGATCAAGGCTGACGTGCACGGCAGCGCCGAGGCGCTGCGCGAGTCGCTGCTGAAGCTGTCGACCGACGACGCGAAGGTGACGGTGATCGGCGCGAACGTCGGCGGTATCACCGAGTCCGATGTCCAGCTCGCGGCGACTTCGGGCGCGATCATCATCGGCTTCAACGTTCGCGCCGACGCTGGAGCGCGGAACGCGATCAAGGAGACCGGTGTCGACGTCCGTTACTACAGCGTGATCTACGAGGCGATCGAGGACATCAAGGCCGCGCTATCCGGCATGCTCGCTCCGGAGATTCGTGAGCAGATCGTCGGCCTTGCCGAGGTGCGCGAGGTGTTCCGCTCGCCGAAGTTCGGCAACATCGCCGGCTGCATGGTCGTCGACGGCTACGTGCGCAGGCAGAACCCGATTCGCGTGCTGCGCGACAACGTCGTGATCTACGAGGGGCAACTCGAGTCGCTGCGCCGCTTCAAGGACGACGTCACCGAGGTGCGTGCCGGGACCGAGTGCGGTATCGGCGTGCGCAACTACAACGACGTCAAGGTCGGCGATCAGATCGAGTGCTACGAACGGACAGAGGTCGCACGAACGCTGTAAATGGTTCAGGATACGAGAAGACGCCGAGTCGGAGCGGAGCTTCAAAAGCTGTTGAACGAGTTGCTCCGCGCGGAAGTCAAGGACCCGCGGCTCGATGGCGTCACCGTGAGCGATGTCGAGATGAGCGGCGATCTCGGCGTCGCGAAGGTGTATTTCGTGACCCTCGAGCCGGACGCGAGCGCGGACGACGCGCTCGCGGGCTTCAAGAAGGCGAACGGGTTTCTCCGGGGCCGAGTCGGCCAGGCGCTTCGGCTTCGCCGAGCGCCGGAGCTCGTCTTCATTCGCGACGACAGCCCCCGCCGTGGCGCCGAAATCTCCCGGTTGCTCGACAGCCTCGGCCTCGGCAAGGACGAGAATGCCGGCGATGCCGAGCCGGGCGACGCCGACGATTCCGCGAATAGTTGAGCGGGAACAGATGGGCTTGCGACGCGGCCGGAACGTCCGGGGTATCTTGCTGCTCGATAAACCGAGCGGACTCACGTCGAACCAGGCGCTGCAGCGCGTGAAGCGGCTGTATCGCGCGGCGAAGGCGGGCCATACCGGAAGCCTCGATCCGCTTGCGACCGGGATGCTGCCGATCTGCTTCGGCGCGGCGACGAAGCTCGCCGCGTACCTGCTCGATGCGGCGAAGACCTATTCCGTCACGGCCCGGCTAGGGATCGCCACCGATACGGCCGATGCCGACGGCCAGGTCATCGAACGTGCCGAAGGGGAGCCGCCAGACACGCGGAACGTGTGCCGCGTCCTCGAGTCGTTCGTCGGCGAGATCGAGCAAATCCCGCCGATGTACTCGGCGCTGAAGCGGGACGGGCAAAGGCTCTACGACCTTGCGCGCCGCGGAATCGTCGTGGATCGCGAGCCCCGGCGGGTCCACATCTACGAGATTGCGCTCGACGAGTATGCATGGCCGGTGCTGCGGTTCACGGTGAAATGCTCGAAGGGGACTTATGTCCGCACGCTCGTGACCGATATCGCGGCCGAGCTCGGCACGCTCGGCCATGTCGCCGCGCTGCGGCGGCTCGCGGTCGAGCCGTTCGACGGCGACGAGCTCGTCGCTTTCGAGCGGATCGAGCAGGCGGCCGCGGAGGGGCCGGCGGCCCTGGATGCGTTGCTGCTGCCGGCCGAGAGCGCGCTCAGGAACTGGCCGAGCGTGCGGGTCGCGTCCGTGCATGCGGAGCAGCTGCTGCGCGGCCAAAGCGTGCCCGCGGCAGACGATTGGCCGGTCGGGCTCGTGCGGCTCGAGGAGCGGGTATTGGGTTTTCTAGGCGTAGGCGAGGTCTTGCCGGAGCGGCGGCTCGCGCCTCGCCGGATGCTGGTCGGGTGAGCCGGCGGCCGGCCAGCGGGCTCGGAATGGAAATGGCCGGGAAAAGAGCAGGAATTCTTGGTGCGCCGTCGAATGTGCGGGTAGAATAGCCGCCCTCAACGGACAGGTGGAAAGTAGCAGCGGCCCGGCGTGGCCCTGGAGTAAGTCAATGGCCCTCAATGCGGAACAGAAGTCCGAAATCATTTCACAGTTTCAGCGCGGTCCGTCCGACACCGGTTCTCCGGAGGTGCAGGTTGCCCTCCTGTCGGCACGGATCAGTCAGCTCACCCAGCACTTCGAAGGTCACCACAAGGATCACCATTCCCGCCGCGGCTTGCTCCGCATGGTGAACCAGCGTCGTCAGCTTCTCGACTACCTGAAGAAGGTTGACCAGAACCGCTATCAAACGTTGATCGGCCGTCTCGGGCTGAGGCGTTGAACCTACTCGTTCTCTGTTCAGAGCCGGTCCTCCCGGCTCTGAACCTTTTGGACAACCTGCCTATACGCTCGGCGCTCCGGCATCCCCGCCGGCGGAGCACTCTTTCTCAAGGATCAGAATCGTGAAAGTCAGCAGAACCTTTCAGTACGGCGCCCATGAGGTGACGATCGAGACCGGTCGCATGGCCCGGCAGGCCGATGGCGCCGTCGTCGTCAGCATGTCGGATACCGTCGTGCTGGTCACTGCGGTGGGCGAGAAGCGCGACGTGGAGGGCCGCGATTTCTTCCCGTTGACGGTCAACTACCAGGAGAAGACGTACGCCGCGGGCCGCATCCCCGGCGGCTTCTTCAAGCGGGAGGGCCGACCGAGCGAGAAGGAGACGCTGACGTCGCGTCTGATCGACAGGCCCATTCGGCCGCTGTTCCCGAGCGGTTTCCAGCGCGAGGTGCAGGTCATCGCGACCGTGCTCTCGATGAATCCGGACGTCGACGCGGACATCCCGGCGATGCTCGGCGCGTCGGCCGCGCTGTCGCTTTCGGGGTTGCCGTTCCTCGGCCCGATCGGCGCTGCGAGGATCGGGTATCGCGACGGCAAGTATCTGCTGAATCCGACGTTCGGCGAGCTCGCGGAGTCCGAGCTCGATCTCGTCGTCGCCGGCACCGAGAAGGCCGTGCTGATGGTCGAATCGGC
>CAYMAF010000031.1:0-21641 GCA_964388365.1 uncultured Gammaproteobacteria bacterium
TGAACTACCTCTCCGACTCGCACATGATCGGCGAGGTCTTCTACGAAAGCCCGCTACGGGCGCTGCTCGACGACCCCGGGTTCCGCGCGGCCGTGAACCGGCGCGGCGGCGCCGACGACGCCGAGCTCGACCGCTATGCGCTCGAGGCCGGGCTCCCGTCGTGGCAGATCGAGCTGCAGTTCTACGGCCCCGAGGCGACGTGCCTCGCGAACTGGGAGTATGCGAAGGAGCGCTTCGCGAAGGAGATCCCGGGAACGACGTTCGTCGAGGGCGAGAGCCTCGAGGTGCCGTTGACCGAGGAGCAGCTACTGAACCCGAATCCTTCGTTCCGCAACGGCATCTGGCATCGGAAGGCGAGCCAGGGCGTGCCGTCGATGGATGCCTGGTCGCTCGTGAACACGCGCTCGCCGGCGAATCCCGAAGGTCAGGTCGTCGCGCACGCGGGCTTCTTCCCGATCCTGCCGCGCAGCGGCGAGGCTGTGTTCAAGGCGCAGCGGGTCTTCGGCGACGCATTTCTCGACCTCGGCCTCCCGCCGTTCAATGCGGCGTTATCGACGCCGCTCGTCTGGGCGATGTTCGCGTATCAGATGGTTTTCCCGCTGCCGGACGACAACGAGCAGGCGCATCGCACGCTCCTGCACCTCGTCCGCGTCGGAGCCGAGCACGGCTTCGGCGACTACCGCTCGCCGCCGCTGTATCAGGATCACGTGAGCGCGACGTACTCGTTCGGCGACCACGCGCTGCGCCGGTTTCACGAGACGCTCAAGGACGCGATCGATCCGAACGGCATTCTCGCGCCCGGGCGCGGCGGCATCTGGCCGAGCGCGTATCGTCAATATCGCAACACGTGGGACGACGAAGCATGAGCTCGAGGAACCGTGTACTCGCCGGCGCGCTCGCGGCGCTCGCTCTGACGTCGGCCGGTGCGCAGGAGACCGACGATGCGGCCGTCGAGCGCGGCGCCGCCGTGTATCGCACGGTCTGCGCGCACTGCCACGATCCGCTGCCGGAAGGCGGGGCGATCGAGATGCTGCCGGGACCGGAATCGCTCTCGCTCAAGTACCGCGGCGCGCTGTCGCCGTACATCACCGAGCGGCCGGATCTCGCGAGCTTCGAGGTGCTCCGGATGTTCCTGCGCAACGGCTCGGGCTCGATGCCGCCGTTTCGCAAGACCGAGATCAGCGACGACGATATCGCGGCGATCGCGGCTTATTTCGGCCGCACGTCGGCCGCGGCGCGATAGCGGCACTCGACGGCGGCAGCGCCGAAAGCCGTGCTCGCCGACCGGCGGGTCGGATCGCGCGGAGCGCGTGTCGAGCTCTGCTACTTGCGGCCGCCGAGCAGCGAGCCCAGCAATCCGCGCATCAGCGAGCGCCCGGCCTGAGTGCCCATCGAGCGAACCGCGCTCTTCGCCATCGCCTCGATCAAGCCCTGCGACTGCCGCCCGCCGCGCGGGCCGCGTCGGCCGAACAGGATATCCGACGCGAGGCTGCCGGCGTCGCGCGAGGGAGCGCCTGCCTTTTCGGTCGGCCGCCGGCGAGCGGCGTCTCCGCTCTCCGAGTCCTCGGCATCGGCCCGTGCGCGCAG
The DNA here is from genome assembly GCA_964388365.1 of uncultured Gammaproteobacteria bacterium. GTDB lineage: Bacteria > Pseudomonadota > Gammaproteobacteria > Steroidobacterales > Rariloculaceae > ZC4RG20. The sequence continues at coordinate 1,588 of CAYMAF010000031.1, forward strand.
CTTCTCGTAGGCCGACTCGCGATCGACGGCCTGCTCGTAGTGCCCGGCGAGGCTCGACGCCGCGATCATCTGCGCACGCACGGCCGGCTCGAGCGGCCCGAGCCGGCTCATCGGCGGGACGATCAGCGCCCGCTCCGTGACGCCGGGACGGCCCTTCGCGTCGAGCAGCGACACGAGCGCCTCGCCGACGCCGAGCTCCGTGATCGCCGTCTCGACGTCGAGCGCGGGATTGACGCGCATCGTCTGCGCGGCCGCCTTCACGGCTTTCTGATCGCGCGGCGTGAATGCGCGCAACGCATGTTGCACGCGGTTGCCGAGCTGCCCGAGCACGCGGTCCGGAATATCGAGCGGGTTCTGCGTGACGAAGTACACGCCGACGCCTTTCGAGCGGATGAGCCGCACGACCTGCTCGATCTTGTCGACGAGCGCCTTCGGGGCGTCTTCGAAGAGCAGATGCGCCTCGTCGAAGAAGAACACGAGCCGCGGCTTCTCGGGGTCGCCGATCTCGGGCAAACGCTCGAAGAGCTCCGCGAGCAGCCACAGCAAGAACATGCCGTAGACCCGCGGCGAATGGAGCAGCTTGTCGGCCGCGAGGATATTCACGACGCCGCGGCCGCGATCGGTCTGCAGAAGATCGTCGACGTCGAGCATCGGCTCGCCGAAGAATCGGTCGGCGCCTTGCGCCTCGAGCGCGAGCAGGCCGCGCTGGATCGCGCCGACCGATGCGGCGGAGACGTTGCCGTACTCCGTGCGCAGCTCGTGCGCGTTCTCGGCGACGTGCTGCAGCATGCTGCGCAGATCCTTCAGATCGAGCAGCAGCAGGCCCGCATCGTCGGCGACCTTGAAGACGAGGTTGAGGACGCCCTCTTGCGTGTCGTTGAGCTCGAGCATTCGCGCGAGCAGCAGCGGCCCCATGTCGGATATTGTCGCGCGGACGGGGTGCCCGCTCGTGCCGAGCACGTCCCAGAAGACCACCGGGCAGCCTCCGTAGGCCGGCTCGATCCCGAGCAGCCGGAGCCGCTCCTCGACCTTCGCATTACCGCCGCTGGGCGCCGCGATGCCGGCGAGATCGCCCTTCACGTCGGCGACGAAGACCGGCACGCCGATCGACGAGAATCGCTCGGCGAGCGTCTGCAGCGTGACCGTCTTGCCGGTGCCCGTCGCGCCGGCGATCAAGCCGTGCCGATTCGCGAGCTCCGGCAGCAGCTCGAGCCTCGTATCACCCGCCTGCGCGATGAATAGCGGCGTTACGCTCATGTCGTCTTGCGATCCTCGAGGCCGGCGCCGCAGTGACGAAGGCGCAGGCCGTTCCCTATCCGCGCAGTGTGCCATGCGGCCGCGCGCGCGAGCACGCCGGCGAGGCCGAAAGCGGCCCGCCCCGGCCTTCTATTGGCCTGTCGGCATGTTGTGCCAGCCGCCGGCGCCGGGACCGTACCAATGCGTGTCCCACCCGGTCGGCTCCGAATCGTCGAGATTGAACAACAGGGCCTGAACCTCCTGGATCTTCCCGGATTTCACCGTGAAGAACTCGGCGACGAGGCGGTCGAACGCGGTAACGGGACTCGCGTTCTCGATCGGGCCGGCGAGCCGGCCGAAGCGCAGGATCGTCAGCACGATCCCGCGCTCCTCGTCGACGACGGCATAGCGGCGGTCCCACAGATTCCGCCCAATGAAGCGGCCGCGGTGGAACCCTTCCGCGGCGACCGCGTAGACGCCATTGCGATAATTGCCGGTGAACTGGGCGCCGTTCTCGAAGCGGCGCGTATCTGGCAAGAGGTCGGCACGATGGTAATCCGGCGTGCCGTTCGTCTGGAACGCCCTGAAGTAGCCGTCCGCGACGGCGACGAGCTTGTAATACGAATCGCGTTCCGACGGCGGGATCGGCAGCTTCAGGAACTCGGAGGGCTCGGGATCGAGCTGCTCCGGCCCCCACCAAGCCTCGCCGGCATCGCCGCGAAACACGCGGACGATCTCCATCTCGGTGATCGCGCCGTCGGCGACCTTGAGCCGCACGATCTCCATCGTATCCGAGCCGTCGTCGTTCACGACGACTGCCTGCGTGCCGGTATCGCCGAGCCGCTCGTTGACGATATCGAACCGCCACCGTACCGACGCGGCCTCGTCCCAGAACGCTTCCGCCAACGCGACTTCCCTGCCGTTCAGCGTGATCCGCGCATTCGCCGCTTGCGGCAAGGCCGTTGCGTCGTTCGCGAGCATCGCCTCGTAGTACGCATCGACGTAGCGCGTCAGGCACGCGCGATCGCACGCGATCGGCGTCCAGCCGCCGCGCGTCGGGCCGTAGTCCGGCGGCCACGCGCTCGGCAAGGCCTCGGCGCGATTCACCGCCACGCCCTGGATATCCCAGATCAGGCCCTTGCGGATCGCGAAGAAGCTCGCGACGAGCCGCTCGGCCGCATGCTCGGGGCGCACCGGGCGTGCTCCGGCCTTGAGCCCCAGCCGGGCGAAGCTCATGACGACGCCGTATTCCTCGTCGACGACCGGATAGCGAAGGTCCCAGGCATTTCGCCCCGCATGGACGCCGAGATCGAACTGCTCCGCGGCGGTCATCGGCGGGTCGTCGCCGTGTGCGACGTTCGCGGTCGCGACGCCGTTCTCGACGCGCGGAACGTTAGGCCACAGCGCGGCCGGGTGATACTCGTCGGTCCCGTTCGTGTTGAACGCGCGCCAGTAGCTTTCGGCCGCGGCAACGAGGTCGTAATACGAATCCTGCTCCGCCGGCCGGATCGAAAGGTTGAAGCTCGGGCTCGGCGCCCGCAGCGCCGAAGGGTCGAACAGCCCGCCGTCGTCGGCGCCGCGTACCAGGATCGCTTCGGCTTCCGTAATCGCGCGATCTTTCACCTTGAGGCGAAGCGCATAGAGGTATTGCGAGCCGTCGTCGTTGTTGATGACGGCTTGGGTTCCGGTATCGCCCCAGCGCGGATTCGCGATATCGATGCGCGACTGCACCGAGGCCGCTCCGCTCCAGAACGCGCCCCTCACGTCGACGACGTCGTCGTTCAGCGTGATCTTCGCGCCCGGCGCGAGCGGAATCACGGACGCATCGTTCGCGATCAGCCCATCGAGCCAAGCGTCGACGAATCGGGTCAGGCACGCGCGGTCGCAATCGTGAACGATCCCGCTCTGGTTCTGCGCGAAGACCGGTGCGACGAACAGACCAACGCCTGCTGTCAGGAAGAAGCCGGCGAGCTTACGCATCGAGATACCCCCGGACACACTATTCGAAGCCGTTTCGCACGGGACGTCGCCGTGCGCGTTATTCTCGTCGACGGAAGTGTGCGGCGCAGGCCCGCGCGACACAAGGCGCGCCGGGCTGCCTTTCGCCGTCTTACCGCCGCTATCATTGCACGATGCCCGAGCCGACCCGTCTCCCCGCACGCGACGAATGCGTCGTCCGAGAGCTGCTGCTGCGCCGCGCGGCCGAAGGCCCCGAGCGCGACTTCGTGCTGTTCGAGAGCGGCGAGCGTTGGACGTACGCCGAAGCGCTCCGCCGCGCGAGGCGCGCGGCCGCCGGGCTCGATGCGCTCGGCGTCGGTCCCGGAGATCTCGTGCTGTCCTGGCAGGCCAACGGGCCGATGGCGGTCACGACGTTCCTCGCCCTCAACTATCTCGGCGCCGTCTACGTGCCGATCAACACGAGCTACCGCGGCGCGGTGCTCGAGCACGTCGTGCGCAAGTCCGGCGCAAAGCTTCTGATCGGCGACGGCCGGCTGCTCGACCGGCTGGCTTCGGTCAGGCGCGGAGCGCTCGAAGCCGCCGTCGTGATCGGCGGCGAGCGTCCGGACGTGCCGGGGCTCTCGCTGCTCCCGCAAGACGCGCTCGACGGCGAGGAGAACGCGGCGCCGTTTCACGAGATCGCGCCGTGGGACACGCATATGGTCATCTACACATCGGGCACGACGGGCCCGTCGAAGGGCGTTCTGTCGTCGTACATTCACAGCTATATGGCCGCGACCGGGTTCCGCAACATCGGGCCCGGCGACCGCACGCTGATGCAGCTGCCGATGTTTCACGTCGGCGGCCCGTACGCGCTGCTCTGGGCGCTGATCCACGCGGGCTCGACGGTCGTCGTCGACGCATTCAGCGTCTCGCGATTCTGGGAGCTCGTACGGCGCTTCGAGATCACGACCGTCGGGCTGCTCGGCGCAATGGCGCAGTTCCTGCTGAAGCAGCCCGAATCGCCGGGCGACACGCGTCATCCGCTGCGCTCGGTGATCGTCGCGCCGTTCGACGAGAGCGCGATCGCGTTCGGCAAGCGCTTCGGCGTGCCGGTCTACACCGAGTTCAACATGACCGAGCTCTGCGTTCCGCTCTGGGCCGGACCGAATCCGAAAGTGCCGGGCACGTGCGGCCGGCCTAGGCCGGGCGTGGAGCTGAGGCTCGTCGACGAGCACGATATCGAGGTGCCGCCGGGCAGCGCGGGCGAGCTGATCGTGCGCGCGGCCGAGCCGTGGATGCTGAGCCACGGCTATCTGAACGATCCGGACGCGACCGCGAAGGCGTGGCGGAACGGCTGGTTCCATACCGGCGATCTTTTGAGGTGCGACGCCGACGGGAATTATTTCTTCGTCGACCGGCTGAAAGATGCGATTCGCCGGCGCGGCGAGAACATCTCGTCGTTCGAGGTCGAGACCGCGATCCTCGCGCATCCACGCGTGCGCGAGGCCGCCGTCGTCCCGGTGCCGGGCGACGGCTCGGAGGACGAGGTGCTCGCGGCCGTCGCGCTCGTGCCGGGCACGTCGCTCGAGCCCGAGGAGCTGATCGATTTCCTGCGCGACAAGCTCGCGTATTTCATGATCCCGCGCTACGTCCGGCGGCTCGACGAGCTGCCTAAGACGCCGACGCAGAAGGTCGAGAAGCATGTGCTGCGCTCGGCCGGCATCACGCCGGACACGTGGGACCGCGTCGCGGCCGGTATTCGCATCGAGCGAGATCGCCTATCGGCGCGCTAGGCACGTAGCGATTCGACGATGACCGCTTTGCCCGGACCTTTGACAGGCCTCAAGATCCTCGAGTTTGCCGCGCTCGGGCCGGTTCCGTTCTGCGGCATGCTGTTCTCCGATCTCGGCGCGGACGTGCTGCGTATCGACCGCGAAGGCGGCCGCCGCTACGACGAGCACTCCGTCGATACCCGCGGACGGCGCTCGCTGATCCTGAACCTCAAGAGCCCGCGCGGAAGAAAGGTTGCGCTCGCGCTGATCGAGAAGGCCGACGCGCTGATCGAGGGGTTCCGCCCCGGCGTGATGGAGCGGCTCGGGCTCGGGCCGGACGATGCGCTCGCGCGCAACCCGAGGCTCGTCTACGGCCGCATGACCGGCTTCGGGCAGACGGGGCCGTTCGCGCAGCAGCCCGGCCACGATATCAACTACGTCGCGCTGAGCGGCGCGCTGCACGCGCTCGGACCGAAGGATAAGCCCGCGGTGCCGCTGAATCTCCTCGGCGATTTCGGCGGCGGCGCGCTCTATCTCGCCTTCGGGGTGCTCGCGGCGCTTCGCCACGTCGCGAACGGCGGCGAAGGCCAGGTCATCGATTGTGCAATGACGGAAGGCGTGATCTCGACGATGGCGATGCTCTACGGCGAGCATGCGGCCGGCCGCTGGAAGGACGCGCGAGAGAGCAACATCATCGACGGCGGCGCGCACTTCTACAACAACTACGAATGCGCCGACGGCAAGTGGATCGCGATCGGCTCGATCGAGCCGCCGTTCTATCGCGCGCTGCTCGAGAAGCTCGGCCTCGCCGACGACGAGGAGTTCGCAGACCAGATGAACCAGGCGAAGTGGCCGGCGCTGAAGCGGCGCCTCGAGACGATCTTCAAGACGCGCACGCGGGACGAGTGGTGCGCGCTGTTCGAAGGCTCGGAGGTGTGCTTCGCGCCGGTGCTCGGCCTCGCGGAGGCGCCCCGCCACCCGCACAACGTCGCACGCGGCGCGTTCGTGACGATCGACGGCGTCCCGCACCCGGCGCCGCTGCCGCGATTCTCGCGCACACCGGCGCGAATTCGGCACGGACCGAAGCCCGCGGGCACGGGCGGCCTCGACGCGCTGCGCGATTGGGGCGTCGACGCCGCGCTGATCGACGCGGCCGCCGAAAGCTAGCTGGGCGCTGCGGTCAGCGTATCGTTCCGACGACCGGCGATACGAGGGTCTCGCGCTCCGGCGACGGAGCCCCGAGGCGCACCCAGACCGGCGCATGATCGGAGATGTGCCGCCGCGCATGCTCGTGAGTCACGCCGAGGCGGACCGGGAACTCGAACGTGCCGCTCGATGCGATCGGCAGCTCGTGCGCGGCGGGTATCCAGATATTGTCGTAGAGGTTCGCGAATCGGCCGTCGACCGACGAGAGCGTCGTTGCCCCGTCGACGATCAGCGGCTCGGCAGCGGTGCGCAGCGCCGCCCACGCCGGATGATGCGGCGCGAGATTGAAATCGCCCATCAGCAGCACGCGCGCCGCGTCTTCCGGATAGATCTCCTCGAGCCAGCGCCAGTACGCGCCGAGCGCGTCGATCTCGGGGGTTCGGTCTGCGACGCCGCGGCCGTGGAGGATATGCACGGTCGCGGCGACGAAGGTCATACCAACGTCGCGAAGCCTGAAGCGCGCGGAGAACGGCTCGCGGGCGAAGCGGTCCGTGATATCGAGGTAGACGACGGCCCCGTCGACGTACTCGACGACGCTGCGGTTCCAAAGGAACGCGTACCGTTCCTTGTACGCGCCTCGGCCGAGATCGTGCGAGACGAGCAGCTCCCAATCGGCGCCGGTTGCGGCCTCGATCGCGCTCCGCAGGCGCTCGACGCCCTCCTCGGTCATCGCTTCCTGGACGGCGAGAAAATCGAAGCCGGCCCGCTCGACGACCTCGCCGAGCGCCGCGTAGTGCTTGTGCTCGCCGTGGCCGAGATGGCGGATATTCCACGACGCGAGCGTCGCCGCGGCGGCGGGCAGCGAGACGACGAGAAGCAGCGCGATCGTGTAGAGGCCGGCACGTATCCGGGCGGCGCCGCGCGCCGCGAAGCGGATGGATCGCAGCGGCGAACGAAGCGCGATCGGCAGAGGACGGCGGCCGGATTCGGGTCGCAAGTGCTCGATCTCGGACGATTGCGGAGCTCGTATCCTGCTGTGCCCGGAAACTCAACGCAATGGCCGGATTCACAGCTTGCGATCTTGCCCAATGCCGATTTCGAACCCTCGACGGCCGCGGCACGCAGGCTGCCGGCAGCACGGCGCGACGCGCTACACTCGAACACCGAGTTACGCTTCTCGGTGCGTCATGATCTCGATCAACGGCGACTTGAGCGTGCCGGCGGCCGCCGACACGCGCTCGATGGAATGGACGCCGAGCCCGAGCCGAACCGTTTGGCGAAAGCGCGTGCATCTCGTCGGGCCGCCGGAGTCCGGCCAGGTCACGTCTGTCGTCCGTTACGAGCCCGGCGCGACGTTCCCGACGCACGATCACCCGGACGGCGAGGAGATCCTCGTGCTCGAAGGCGTCTTCTCCGACGAGCACGGCGACTGGCCGGCGGGCACTTACCTGTTGAATCCAGAGGGCTTCCGCCACGCCCCGTTCTCACGCGAAGGTTGTCTGCTGTTCGTGAAGCTCAGGCAATTCCCGGGGCGGAACCGCCGGCATGTCGCGATCGACACAGACGCGCTCGATTGGGAGCCCTGCCGCGCGCCCGGCATCGGCGTCAAGCCGCTCTACGCGCAGGCCGGCTATACCGACACGGTGCAGCTCGAACGCTGGAAGCCCGGCACGAAGCTCGGCACCGTCGTCCATCCCGAAGGCGCAGAGATCTTCGTGCTCGAAGGCGCTTTCGCCGACGAGACCGGCGAGCACGGCCGTCACGCGTGGCTCCGTCTGCCTCGCGGCGGCGCGCATACGCCGGAAACCCGAGAGGGGTGCACGCTCTACGTCAAGCGCGGCGGGCTTCGTTATCTGCGCGACGCCGCGGACCCGGTCTAGCATTCGCGTTCGGCTACTTCAGAATCGACAGCGGCGTTGCCGCGACCTCGGCGACGAGCTTCGCGAGCTCGGCGACGATATGCTCGAAGCACGCCCGGCCTTTGTCCGCGCTCGCCGCGGCGGCATTGCCGACGACGCCCGCGGGATTCAGGTCCTCGCTCATCCACCCGATCCCGACCGGCTTCTCGACGCCGAGGACCTCGTTACGCGCGGCGAGGTGCGCAGGCAGCCCGTCGAAGCTCGCGAGCCTGTCCTCGCGCACGAGATCGGGCCTGATGTGCAGCATCATCGAAGTCTCGACGTCGCCGCCGTGCAGGCCGTTCAGCCGTTCGCGCGCGTCGAAGAGATCCGGCGGCACGAACGAGAACGTGCTCGCCCGCACGACGAGCATGCGCTGCTCGCGGCGCAGCCGCACGGCGACGAGGTCGACGAGCGACTTCTGTCCGCCGTGCGCGTTCAGCAGGATCAGCTTGCGCAAGCCCGCGGCCGCGACGCGCCGCCCGACGTCCGTCCAGAGCTCGAGCAGCGTCTCGGCCTCGGCGCTCAGCGTGCCCGGGAACGATTCGTGCTCGGGGCTGTGGCCGATCTCGATCGGCGGAAGCACGAGCAGCGTGACACCGGCGGGCACACGGTCGAGCAGCGCACGCGCCGCGGCGTTCACGATCATCGCATCGGTGCCGAGCGGAAGATGCGGACCGTGCTGCTCGACGGCCGCGACCGGTAACAGCGCGATCGCGGACTCGGGGTCGATGCCTACGAAGTCCGTCGTCGTCAGATCCTGCCAATAGCCGCTTTTCACATCCCTGCTCCGCCGGCGCGTTGCCGCGCCTAGTCTAGCCCTTCGCGCCCGGCTCCGATCGTCTACCGAGGCTCTTTCGCCCGCCCGGCTGCGGCCCCTACCTCTCGATAGCGAGACAACCCTGTCGCCGAGCACAGACAGGTTGAGGTCTGCGAAGCGAGGGGCGTAGCGTGTTCGTTGCGGGTGTGGAGTCGAAACTGTTCAGTCGGGACGAGCAGCCGAGAGCACACGGAGGTGCTCGCCCCCGTCGCCGCGCCCGCCGATCCCGTCAGTTCCCGAGCGTCACTTGCTGATCCGCCGCCGCGCGCAGCGTCGCCGGCCGCGCCGCCTCGGGCGTATCGCCTCGCTTGAGGTGACGATCGAAGAACTCGAGCATCGTCGCCGCCGTCGCGAGGACCGAGTCGCGTCCGCGATACGAATGCCCCTCGCGGGGAAGCAGCAGCAGGTCCGCGTTGCCGCCGTTGTGGCGAATCGCTTCGTAGAACTGTATCGACTGGATCGGCGGCGTGCCCGCGTTCTCGTCGAGCAAGCCGTGCACGAGCAGCAGCGGCTCGTTGATCATGTTCGAGTAGAGGAACGGCGACATCGCGAGATACGTATCGCGCGCCTCCCACAGCGACCGGCGCTCAGTCTGAAAGCCGAACGGCGTCAACGTGCGGTTGTAGGCCCCGCTGAGCGCGACGCCCGCGTCGAACAGGTTCGAATGCGCGAGCAGGTTCGCGACCATGAACGCGCCGTAGCTGTGCCCCGCGACCGCGACCCGCTCGCGATCGACGTAGCCGGTCGCCGCCGCAGCGTCGATTGCGGCGAGCGCGTTGTTGACGATCTGCTCGATGAACGTGTCGTTCGCGGTCGACGCGCTGCCGACGACGGGCATCGAGACGTCGTCGAGCACCGCATAGCCCTGCAGCAGATAGAACAGCTTGAACGCGCGCTCGAACGACGGAAACTGCTCCGCGTTGATCGTCTCGACGGCCTCGGTATCCTCGCCGTAGACGCGCGGATACGCCCAGAGAATCATCGGCAGCGGCTCGAGCGACGGATTGTCGGCCGGCAAGAACAGGTTCGCCGAAAGCCCGAGCCCGTCGGCGCGACGGTAACGCAGCGGAATCCGCCGGACCGCTTTCAGCTCCGGAGCCGGATGCTCGAAGCGCGTGATCGGGAACGCGCCGGCTTCGGTCTGCGCGTAATAGTTCGGCGGCTCGCTCGCGGTCTCGCGCCGCGTGAGGATCACGCTCGCATCGTCCGCGAGAAGTCCGAGAACGATCTGGTGCGCACGCCCGTCCGAAACCCACAGCCGCTCGGTCTCGAGCGTGTCGAGGCGCAGCCGGTCGACGTAGCTCACGGCGCCGCCGTCGTCGGCCGCGACGCCGCGCAGGAAAATCGAACCGTCGTGCACCTGCACGACCGCTTTGCCGAACGCATTCGTCGCCTGCAGCGGATGGCCGAAGCGCGAGTACGCCGAGTCGATGCTGCCCTCGGCGAGCAGCCGGGCATCGCCGCCGTGCCACGAGACGAGCCAGTGGCGTCGGAGCCGCCGCGAGCCGTCGTATTCGCTGAACAGCGCGTCGGGCCGATCCTCGAGCCACTCGAGGCCGGCATACCGGCTCGCCGAGCTGAAGAGCTCGGACGGCGAGCCCGTGAAGGGCGCGGCAAGGCGCATCAGCCGATCGCCTTCGCCGTAACGCTCCGCCCAGACGAGCGTCGCCGGCATCGACGCGTGCCATTGCATCGCGCGCGGCGCGTTCGGCTGGCTGCCGGTCGCCGGGAACGTCTTGACGACATTGCCGTGCCGATCCCAAACCTCGATCGTCCTGAGCGGCGCATCGACGCCCGAGACCTGCGGGTACGGCGGAACGATCCGGGACACGAGCAGGAACGCGCCGCTCGGCGCGGGCTCCGCGGCCTCGACCGCGGCCGGCGCGCCGACCTTCTGACGGAGCCCCGTCTCGGTGTCGATCAGCGTCAGCTGCGATTCGATCAGCTGCCGAACCATCCACGGATCGAGCGCCTGCTGAGACAGGCTCTGCATCGTCGCGGGGCCGGTCAGCCGGAAGAGATCATGGGCGCTCGGCGCGGCCGGGAATCGGCGCTTCTCGCCGTCGATCAGCCGGCACAGCACGCGCCGGCTATCCGGCATGAACGTGCAAGGCGCGCTCAGCGCGCCGTTCAGCTCTGGTCCGACGAGCCGCCTCACACTGCCGTCGGCCGGGTTGCCAACCCAAAGCTCGATGCCGGCGTCGACGGTCGCGGTGAACGCGAAGCGCTGGCCGTCCGCCGACCAGAATGGATACCCAAGCACGGCGCCCGACGGCACCGAAAGCGGCCGCTCGCTTCCGGTCGCGAGATCGACGAGCGTCAGCCCGTAGTACGCGAGCGGCGCATGACGGCCGTACGTGCGCGGATTCACCTTGTACCCGACGACCGAGACCGCCGGCTCGTCGAGATGCGCCGTCGGCAACAGCCGGTGCTCGTGCACGAGGATCAGGTAGCGGCGCCGCGGATCCTGCGACAACCTCGGCAGCGGCTCGGCCTCGAGAAGACGCGTGATCTCGGGCGGCGGAAGCAGCGTCGAAGCCGCGGCGGTCGGCGAGGCTGCGGCGAAGAGGCCCGCGACGACGAGCCCGGCCGGCGCGGCGCGGAGCGCGCGACGGCAAGCGTACGCCGGAGTCCTTGGGCGGAGACGCGAGGCCGACGGCAGGGCCGCGGCGAGCCGGGCGGCGATGCGCGTACATGCCCGGAGCGCGCGCACCGGGATCGTGCTCGCTGTCGCCGCCCCGAACGTCCGCCCGAGCCCGCTGCGCGCGGCAGTGCGAGCGCGGGTCGTGAATGGCTTGTGCAGGCTTCGTCGGGTCCTTGTCGTCCTTTCCTCGACCACGAGGCAGTCGCCCTCCGTAACGTCGAGCCGTGCAGGCCCGTCCGCCGCGCACGCGAAAGGCGCGGCTCGAGCCCGAAATGCCTATTCCCCCAGAGACTTAGGCCGCGGTCGCGGCATTCCCACGACGGGGATACTAACACCTTGAGACTCAGAAATTGGAAATCCGTTGCAAAAAATGCGAGCGCGCCCTCGAAGCGTCCCGGCGCGTTCGTAACCGAACGGTCACATCACGGTCATACGATCGTCGCCCACTCGTCACACACGAGGCCCTTCCCCGGACTCGGATCGCCTTGGACCGCAAGAATCAAGGAAGATCGAACACGATGCGCTTCGCACTGCTGCCGCTCGCGCTCGCGCTGATGCTCGCGCCGCCGCTCCACGCGGCCGCGGCCGACCGCGCCGCCGATGGATCGGCAGTCCCCGGCCCCGACATCGAGCCAGGCCCGGACATCGGCGCCGCGAACGAACCTTCGCCGGACGCGGCTGCGCCGAGCGGCGCCCGGCTGCGGGCACCGCTCGAGCTGACTATCGGCGGCCGTCTGCACGCCGACGCATCACGGCATCGGCGCGACGAGCCGCCGGCACGAGCGGCCGACGGCACCGACCTACGGCGCGCGCGCATCCGAGTCGGGGGGCGGCTCGACCGCGACTGGCAGTTCAGCGCCGAGCTCGATGCCGCCGATCCGGACCAGCCGGTTCGGGATTTCTGGCTGCGCTACGAAGGCTGGAGCGGCATCGGCGTCGCGATCGGCCATCAGAAGCAGCCATACAGCCTCGCCCTCGAGACGAGCTCGAACGATCTGCCGTTCGTCGAAAGAGGTATCGACAACGCGCTCGTCGCATCGTTCGTCGACCGCGCGCTCGGCATTCGCGTCGACGCGAGCCGGGGCCGGTGGTTCGCGGCCGCGGGCGTCTACGGCGGCTCGATCGACGACGACGAAGGCGGCTGGGGCACAAGCGCTCGGCTCGTCTATGCGCCCGTCGCCGGGCAGCGCGAAACCGTGCATCTGGGCCTGCGCGCCGCATATCGCGAGCCCGGTGCGGACGGCGCGCCGCTCAGGATCCGCGACGAGACGACAAATTCATCGTCACTGCACATTGTCGACGCCGGGCCGCTCGCGGGCGTCGATCGCGTCGTGCTGTTCGGCCCCGAAGCGGCGCTCGTCATCGGCGCGCTCTCGTTGTTCGGCGAATACACCGTAGCCGACATCGAGCGAGAGACCGGGACGTCGAGATTCGATGCGTGGCACATCGGCGCGACGTGGGCGCTCGGCGGCGAATCGAGAGCCGCAGCGTACTCGCCCGGCTCCGGGAGGTTCGAGCGGCTCGAGCCCGAGCGCGCGTTCTCGCGCGGAGAAGGCGGCGGGACGTGGGAGATCGCCGCCCGCTACGCGTCGATCGATCTCAACGACGGCGCGCTCGTCGGCGGCGAGGAAAAGCGCTTGACGCTCGGCGCGAACTGGTACGCGAACGAGCACGTCCGCGTGCTGCTCGATTGGTCTCGAATCGTCGATACCGACGATTCGAATGCAGTGCGGGCCGCGGCGAACGGCCTCGACGTGTTCACGGTGCGTTTCCAGCTCGCATTTTGAGATTCTCAACTTTATCGAGAACGACACTACCGCGCTGCGTCGTGAGCATTTGCACGCTCGAACTTTCGACGCGGCGGTCATGGACCGCGCCAAACGTACCGCGGCGCGAGAAGGCCCCGTCCGACGCCGTGGTACGAATCTTGCTGACTCCTCTTCGAATGGAGTTGCGAAACCTTGCGGATCCCGTGCGCGTTCTACTGCTCGAGGACAACGTCGATGCCGCGGCGTCGCTCGCGGAGGCATTGACGTATCTTGATCACCGTTACGAGATACAGCGCGTCACCCAGCTCAAAGACGCCGAAGAAATCGTCCAGAAGGAGCCGCTCGAAGTCGCGCTGATCGATCTCACGTTACCGGACGCGGACGGCTGCGAGGCGGCGGTTTCGCTGCGGCAGGTCGCACCGGATCTTCCGCTCGTCGCATTGACCGGAAAGAACTTCGAGGCCGTCGCGCTCGAGCTCGTCAGGCTCGGAGTGCAGGATTTCCTCCAGAAGGGCAACACGTCGGTTCAGCGGATCCATCAGGTCCTCCAGCTCGCGGTCGAGCGCCACCGCCAGGAGTCGGCGCTGCGCCGCGCCGCATCGTTCGATCCGTTGACGGGCGTCATGAACCGCGCCGAGCTCTATCGGCAGCTCGGCAAAGCGATCAGTCATGCAAACCGCGGCGTCTATCGCGGCGCGGTCATGGTTATCGATATCGACGATTTCAAGCGGATCAACGATACGTTCGGGCATCAGGCCGGCGACGCGGTTTTGAAGGATGTCGCCGCGCGATTGACGGCCGTCGCCCGCGCCGGCGACAGCCTGGGCAGGATGGGCGGCGACGAGTTCGTGCTCATCCTCGAAGGGTTGCGCGACCGGGAGGATGCCGCCGCCGCGGCGCGCAAGGCGAGCGAGACGACGACGTATCTTTTTCATCTCGACGGCGGATCCGTGCCGGTATCGACGAGCATCGGCGTCGCGGTCTTCCCGGACCAGGGCGACGATCCGGACACGCTGCTCGAGCTCGCCGACCGCGCGATGTACGCGGCGAAACGGAAAGGGAAGTGCCGGTATTGCTTCTACACGCACGGGATGCTGAACGGCGGCGTGCTGCAGGACTGACGGCGCGTCGCTCATGGCACGGGTATTGCACTCGCCCCTTCCGGTTCCTCGGCTTCGAGATCGCGGCCGAGCTCTACGGACGGAGACCGCAATGTCATTGACCGAAACGATTCGACGCATCGGAGTCCTCGCCTTGGCTGCCTGCCTGTACGGCATCGCGGGCTGCAACACCGTCGAGGGCGTCGGCGAGGATATCGAGGCCGCCGGCGACGCCATCGAGGACGAGGCTGGCGACCGCCGCTAAGCCGAACGCCTTCCGCGCCGCGCGCAAGCGCACTTCGATTTTTCACGTATCATCGCTTGCCGTCTTCGAACGGCCGAGCCGCGGCGCATGTTGAGCTATCAGCACGATTATCACGCCGGCAATCACGCCGACGTCCTCAAGCATTCCGTGCTCGCCTTGCTGGTTCGCGCGCTTCAGCGCAAGCCGAAGCCGCTGCGCGTGCTCGATACGCACGCGGGCTCGGGACGCTACGACCTCGCCTCGCCGGAAGCGCGGCGCGGGCGCGAGTTCGAGCAAGGGATCGCACGCGTGCTCGGCGAGCGGCCGGTTCCGCCCGAGCTCGCGCCCTACGTCGAGATCGTCGAGTCTTTGAACGAAGGCGGGCTGCACACCTATCCCGGCTCTCCGGAGATTGCTCGCGCGCTGCTCCGCGAGATCGATCACCTCGAGCTCTTCGAGCTGCACCCGCGAGCCCATGCCGCGCTCGACTCCGCGTATCGGAGCGACCGGCGCGTGCACGTGCATCGGAGGGACGGTTTCGAAGGCGTGCTCGGCGCGGCGCCGCCGCCCGAGCGCCGCGGTGTCGTGCTGATCGATCCTTCGTACGAGACGCGGCACGATTTCGCGCGCGCGCTCGACGTCGTGCGCGCGCTGCACCGGCGATGGGCGAACGGCGTGATCGCCGTCTGGTATCCGATTCTGCGCAGCGCCGACGCGCGCGCGTTCGCGCGCCGGCTCGGCGAGCTCGAGCTGCCAAGCCTCTATCGCGTCGAGCTCGAGGTGGAGCCTTCGAGCCTCGGCCTTCGCGGCTCGGGGGTCGTAATCTCGAATCTACCTTACGGCGTCGACGCGGAGCTCGAAACGCTCCTCCCGTGGCTCCATCGCCGACTCGGCGTCGACGGCGCCGGCGGCTTCAAAGCGGGCTGGTTGACCGCGCCGTGATTCTCAATCGCGCAGCGTGAACGGCGTGAAGCGCGTATCGATGTCGAAGTGATCGGCGCCTTCAATGCGTTTCAGCGCACCGACGACGAGATACGTGACCGGAGTCATCACGACCTCGACGGCCACCTTGAAAAACCAGCTGAACGCGACGACCGCGACGAGCGTATCGATCGTCCAGATCCCGCCGAAGGCGACCGGAAAGAAGATCAGCGTATCGACCCCCTGACCCAGCAGCGTCGAGCCGATCGTCCGCATCCAAAGCCAGCGGCCGCGCGTCGCGATCTTCATTTTCGCCATCACGTACGCGTTGACGAAATCGCCGGCCCAGAAGCCGAGCACCGACGCGACGACGACGCGCCAGGTATTGCCGAATACCGTCTCGAGAGCCGGCTGAAGCTCCGTGTTGAACGGCTCCTGCGGGCTCGCAGGAAGCGCGATCACGCCCGCCGACATTGCGGACGCGAAGACCATCGCGGCCGCGCCGGCCCAGATCGCGCGACGCATCCGCGCATAGCCGTACACCTCGGTCAGCACGTCGCCGAACACGTAGCTGACCGGAAAGAACAGGTTACCCGCGCCGAATACGAGCGTCGCGCCGACGAGCGGCAGAGTGACCTCGGCGACCTTCGCCGGCCCGATCAGGTTCGAGCACAACAGCACCGCGACGAAGCCTGCGAGCAGCAGGTCGTAGTAGCGGAACGTGCGGCGCTCGGGCGGCGCGGAGGTGTCGGCGGCCACGTCGCGCCGCCGCGTCAGGCGTGCTCGTGGCCGCCAGGGCCGTGTGCGTGCCCGTGCGCGATCTCCTCGTCGGTCGCGTCGCGCACGTCGAGGATCTTGACGTCGAACACGAGGGTCTTGCCCGCGAGCGGATGATTGAAATCGACGTCGACATTGAAGCGCCCGACCTTCGTGACGATCGCCTGCCGGTAGCCGGACGTCGTGTTCACGACGACCGTCTTGCCGACGGCAAGCTTACCGGGCTGAACGAGGTGCTTGATCGGCACCCGCCTCACGGCGTCGTCGACGCGCAAGCCGTAGCCGAGCTCGGGCAGCACCGTGACCTTGAGCTCGTCTCCGGCGCGGCGTCCGGCGAGCTCGGCCTCGAGCCCCGGCAGCAGATTATTTCGGCCGTGCAGGTAGACCGCGGGCCGCCCCGTCTCCTCGGACGACTCGATCCGCTCGCCGGCCTCATCGGTGAGAACGTAATGAAACGTGACGACTTTATGACGTGCGATTTCCATGACCGCGAATTAGAGCCGATGACGGGGCTTTCGAGAAAGGGGGGTGCCGCTCTGCCCCGCGATCAGAGCGTCTCGTACGCCCATCTCACGACCGCCTCCTCGAGCTCCTGCCCGGGGCCGCGATGGGCATCCCGCGCGTTCACGACGATCGCGAGCGCGTAATCCTTGCCGCTCGCCGCGCGCAAGTATCCGGCGAGCGCCGAGACGTGGTCGAGGCGTCCCGTCTTCACGTGCATCACGGCGGAATGGCCGTTGAAACGTCTTCGCGTCGTGCCGTCGAGACCGCCGAGCGACAGCGACGAGACGAACTCGGCCGCATACGGGCTCGCGGCCGCGCGCCGCAGCATCTCGACGAGCAAGCGGGCCGAGATCCGCTCGTCGCGCGAAAGCCCCGAGCCGTTCGCGATCACGAGCGACGAGGTATCGAGCCCTTTCGACTCGAGCAAGCCCTCGATCGCCGCGATCCCTTGCGCCCGGGTCCCCGGCGCGCCCGCCGTCTCCGCGCCGAGCGTATAGACGAGGTGGCGCGTCATGACGTTGTTGCTGTTCTTGTTGATGCTGCGAATGATGTCGGCGAGCGGCGGCGAGCGCCACGTGAGCGCCGGCTTCGCGTCGCCGTCGACCGCCGCCTTGCGAAGCTCGCCGTCGAACCGCCCGCCGAGCTCTTCCCACAGCGCGCTGAAAAGACCGTAGACGTACGTGTCGTGGTCGAGCACCGTGCGGCTCAACGTGTACGAGCCGCAACGGCGCGGGAATGCGCCGCCGAGACGCACCTCGTCGAGCCCGTCTCCGCCGACGGCGAAGCTGATGCCGGACTGATATCCGCGGCACGCGCCATCCGCGAAGCGGATGCGGTTGACGACCTTGAGATTCGAAAGCGGCGGCTCGTGGACGACGCGAACCTCGTCTTCGCCGGGATCGGCGAAGAAGTGGAAGCTCACAGCCTTGAAGTTCACGAGCAGCGCGTTCGGCACGACGTTGTACGTTCGATGTGGTTGACCATCGAACGCTCCGGGCGGGGGATCGTCGACCGCGAAATGGCTGTCGTCGATCACGAGGTCGCCTTCGATCTCATCGAGCCCGAGACGGCGCAGCGCCCGCAGCAGCTTCCAGAATTCCTCGAGCACTAGGAACGGATCGCCGTAGCCCTTCAGCACGAGATCGCCGTCGAGCCGCCCCCGCTCGAGCTCGCCGCCGAAGTACACCTCGGTCGGCCATCGGTACGCCGGGCCGAGCAGCTCGAGCGCGGCCCACGTCGTCACGAGCTTCATGACCGATGCGGGGTTGCGCGACGCGTCGGGCGCGTGGGCGAGCACGGGCTCCGCCTCGTCGAGCGCCTGGATCACGATGCTGACATCGTCCGGCGAGATCGCATGACCGCGCAGAACTCGCTCTGCCGGCGGCGGCAACGATTCGGCGCGCGCGCACGTCAGCGTCGCCGTGCCGACGACGAGCCACGCGCACCCGAGCCATGCTGACCGCAGTATCCGCCTCATCGGCCGCCGATTGTGCCGAACGCGGGGTCGAAAGCCTAGCGTGCGGCGAGGCGGCACGGCCTCGGGCCGATCGCTCCGCGACGGCCGCGCCGAGAGCCGGCCGGGCGTGCACGGGGCGGTCGACGGCACGATTTTCGCGGCGATGCGCTCCTGCGCTACGATCGCGCGTCGAGCACCGATCGACGGAGGTCCTATGCGCAAAGTCCGCTTCACGAGACGCGACGCGGTGAAAACCGGCCTCGCCGCAGCCGCCGGCGCGGCCCTGGCCCGTCCCGCCGCCGTGCTCGCTCAGGAGATCTTCGACATGCCGCTGATCACGAAACCCATTCCGTCGACCGGGGAACGGCTGCCCGTGATCGGCATCGGCACGAACGCGTACGGCGTCGAGTCCGACGAGGCGCTCGCGCCGCTCCGAGACGTGCTGACGCGCCTGCCCGAGCTCGGCGGCAAGGTCATCGATACCGCGCATGCGTACGGCCGCTCCGAGGAAGTCATCGGCCGGCTGACCGAGGAGATCGGCCACCGCGACCAGCTGTTCCTCGCGACGAAAACCCCGATCCGGGGCGACGTCTCGGACCCGGAAGCGGCCCTCGCCGGCGCGTTCGAGCGGCTGCGGACGGACATCATCGACCTGATGCAGATCCACAACTTACACGGCACGGACGTGCTGATGCCGGCTTTCCTGGCAGCGAAGGAAGCGGGCCGAATCCGCTATATCGGCATGAGCACGTCTACCGACGACCAGTACGAAGGCCTGATGGCCGCGATGCGCCGCTATCCGCTCGACTTCGTCCAGGTCGACTACTCGCTCGGCAACCGCACGTCGGCCGATAGCGTGCTTCGGCTCGCCGAGGAGCTCGGGCTCGCGGTGCTCGCGAACACGCCGTTCGGCGGGCGACGCAACGCGGCGAGCGTCTTCGCGACGGTTCGCGACGTCCCGCTGCCCGACTGGGCGGGTGAGATCGACGCGACGAGCTGGGCGCAGATATTTCTGAAATACGTCGTCTCGCACCCGACGATCACGGCAGTGATCCCCGGCACGACGCAGGTGCGGCACCTGCTCGACAACCAGGCCGCGGCGCGCGGGCGCCTGCCGGACGCAGCGCTGCGGCGCGAGATGGAGCGCTTCTGGGACGGGTTGACCTGATCGCCCGCGCCGAGGCCCGCGGCGGGCTTCGTTCCGCTGCGGGACATCGGCGTGTCGGCCGCGGTTTCCTCCGTTTTCCGCGGCGGTTTATAGTGTCCGGCTCAAACTTTCTGGAGCCGGGGGAGTGAATCCATGACCGAAGATCGAGAAAAGCTGGACCGTCGCTCGTTCATGAGCGGCGCGCTCGGCGCCGCCGCCGGAATCGGCGCCGCGGCACTCGTATCGAGCGCGGCCCAAGCGCAAGAGGAGCGGTATCCGGGCGTCCCGCCGGACGAGGAGCTGCGCCCGTCGATGCGCCGGCCGACTTCGCTCTATCGCCTCGAAGCGGACGTCCGCGACTGCGAGGTGACCGGCGAGATCCCTTCGGACCTGAACGGCGCCTTCTACCGCGTCGGGCCGGATCCGCAGTATCCGCTGCGGCCGGGCAATATTCCTTTCGACGGCGAAGGCCACGTCAGCATGTTCCGGATCAAGAACGGCCGCGTGCATTACCGGAGCCGCTACGTGAAGAACGAGCGCTATCTCGCGCAGGCGAAGGCCGGCCGGATCCTGTTCCCGATGTATCGCAACCCGTACCTCGACGATCCGAGCGTCAAGGGCCTATCGCGCAGCACGGCGAACACGCACATCATCAATCACCGGAACCTCCTGCTCGCGC
>CAYMAF010000032.1:0-21401 GCA_964388365.1 uncultured Gammaproteobacteria bacterium
CGTCGTACTCGAGATCGAACAGCACGACCGGATTCGGCGAGTCGTAGTCCCAGATATCGTGGTGGACCTGCTGGAAGTGCCAGCGGTATTCGCCGGTCAGCGCGTCGAGCGCGACGATCGACGACGTGAAGAGGTTATCGCCCGGGCGCACCGAGCCGTCGAAGTCCGGGCCCGGGTTGCCGGTCGCGAAGTAGAGCAGGCCGAGCTCGGGGTCGACCGCCGGCGTCTGCCAGACCGTGCCGCCGCCGCGCTGCCATGCGTCGCTGTCCGCGGGCCAGGTCTCGTGGCCGGGCTCGCCGGGCGCCGGCACGGTGTAGAAGGTCCAGACGAGCGACCCGTCGTTCGCGTCGTAGGCCTTCACGCGTCCGCGCACGCCGTACTCCGCGCCCGCGAACCCCGTGATCACGAGCCCTTCGTAGTAGAGCGGCGCGCTCGTGATGCTGAAGCCTTCGTCGGGCCGCTCGGCCTGCACCGACCAGACCACGTCGCCGGTGCGCTGATCGAGCGCGACGAGCTTGCCGTCGAGCCGTCCGACGTAGACCTTGCCGTCGCCGAGGCCAACGCCGCGGCTCGTCCAGCCGCAGCAGATCACGCCGCCGAGACCGGGATCGAGCTCGGCGACGTAACGCCAGAGGATCTCGCCGCTGTCGACGTCGATCGCGAAAACGTCGTTCGCGCCGGTGACGACGTAGAGCACGCCCCGATAGAAGAGCGGCTGCGCCTCGCCCGAGTATTGCGGGCCGACGCCGGAGCCGTCGAGCCGCACGCGCCAGACGCCCTTGAGACGGCCGACGTTGCCGCGGTCGAGGTCCGTCAGCGGCGAATGCCGGCGGTTGTACAGGTCGCCGCCGTTCGTGATCCAGCTCGTCTCCGGCAGCGCGACGAGCGCCTCGGCGGTGAAGGGCGGCGCCGGCTCGATCGCCGCCCGCTGCGCGCCGGCCGGCACCGCCGCCGCGCAAGCGGCGCACGCGACGATCGCGAAGCGGAGGCCGCGGCTCCCCGCGGCCCGGTTCCCGTGCATATCCGTCCCCCCCCTCGTTCGGCGCCCTCGGCGGGCGGCTCACCGACCCGCTGGCATCGGCCTCAGCCGGCGGTCACTTCGTGCCCTTGTAATGCTGGAGCCCCGGCTTGAACTCCTTGTCGTCGAGAAAGGCCTTCATCGCGGCCTCGCGGTTCTCGCCCGCGCCGAGGTGCAGGGCCTCGCCCATCTTCGCGTAGAGATAATCCGCCGCGACATCCCAGTCCATGTAGCGGACGCGCTTCATCGCGAGCTTCGCGCCGCGCAGCACGGTCTGGTTCTTCTCGAGCAGCACTTTCGCGAGCGCCCGGGTCCGCTCGCGGAGCCGAGCGCGCGGCACGGCCTCGTTCACGAGGCCCATCTCCGCGGCTTTCCGGCCGTCGAAGCTCTCGCCGGTCATCGTGTAATACAGCGCGTTGCGGTAGCCCATCGTCTCGATCGCGGCCTTCGTGACGTTGCCCGCCGGCAGGATGCCCCAGTTGATCTCCGAGAGGCCGAACACGGCTTCCTCGGCCGCGATCGCGAGATCGCACGCGACGAGCGGCGTGAACGCGCCGCCGAAGCACCAGCCGTTCACCATCGCGATCGTCGGCTTCGGATAGTCCCGCAGCCGCCGCCATTGCCATTCCTCGGCCGTTCGGCGCACGGCGAGCAGCACGGTATCCGGCGCGCCGTCGGTCTCGCGAAAGTATTCCTTGAGGTCCATGCCGGCGGCGAACGAATCGCCGGCACCGGTCAGCACGAGCACGCGGCAACGATCGTCCGTCGCGAGCGCGACGATGGTGCGGAGCATCTCCTCGTTCAACGCCGGGCTCATCGCATTGCGCTTCTCCGGCCGGTTCATCGTGACCCACGCGATCCCGTCGTCGAACTCGACGAGCACGAGATTGCCCCACGGTTCCTTCGCTTCGGACATGCCGTTTCCTCCTGCTGAAAGCTCAATGGTCGGGCGCCGAGCGAGGCAGCGCGGCGGGGCGATCTCCCGGCGGGCGGTAAAGTCCCGCGGCCGGTCCGCTGTCGTCCGCCTCGGGCTTTTGTTGTAGGCTATACGCTTGCAGCCGCAGGCACCCAAGCCGCATATGGTAAGCGAGATCCGTTGACCATGCCCGCCGGGGCCGGCGGCCGCAGCGAAGGGGGGCGCGAATCGCGACACGCACGGCGGGGCATCCGCACGACGTCCGGTCGTGCACTTGGGAGAACGCTCGAAGCGGAGAGCATCCATGACGGAGAATCCGAAGGATCGAGACCTTTTGGGGTATCCCGAGCCGAAATACGACGGCCTGGCATCGCGAAAGGCGACGCGGCGACAGTTCATCAAGGGCGTGATCGCGTCGGGCGCGGCCGTGTCCGGCGCAGCCTATCTGTTCGGCTGCTCGAGCGGCGAGCGCGCCGTCACGGCCGGCGGCGTCGAGCGGATGCTGACGCTGCGCGTCAACGGTCAGATGCGTCCGGTCGACGTGCTGCCGAACGAGACGCTCGCGATGACGCTCCGCTACAAGCTCGGGCTCACCGGGACGAAGCTCGGCTGCGATCGCGGCGAGTGCGGCGCGTGCACGGTGCTGGTCGACGACGTCCCGACGTATGCATGCTCGATGCTGACGCACCAAGTCAGGAACCGGTCGATCGAGACGATCGAGGGGCTCGAAGGGCCGAACGGCGAGCTCCATCCGGTGCAGCAGGCGATGATCGACGAGCTCGGGCCGCAGTGCGGCTTTTGCACGCCGGGCCAGATCATGAGCGCCGTGGGGCTGCTGCGCGCGAACCCGAGCCCGACGCGCGACGAGGCGCGGCACGCGCTCGCGGGCAATCTGTGCCGTTGCGGCGCGTATGACCACTATCTGAACGCGGTGATGCGCGCGGCGGGCGGTCAAGGCCCGGTGTCGCAGGCGTAGAGGAGGCAATCCCATGGCAGATCTGTTGGGCAAGGATTTCGTGCCGCCGGACGTCTACGGCAAGGTCACCGGCAAGGCGAAATACGCGGAGGACATTCGCGCCGACAACATGGCGTTCTGCCGTCTGATGCTCTCGCCGATGCCGCACGCGCGCGTACGCAATATCGACGCCTCCGAGGCGCTCCGGATGGAGGGCGTGCTCGCCGTGCTGACCGCCGACGACGTGCCTGCGCTGCCGGCGCCGGCCGATCCGATCCTGACGAACGAGCCGCTGTTCATCGGCCAGCCGATCCTCGCGGTCGCGGCCGAAAGCGAGCAGCTCGCGCAGGATGCGATCGACCGCATCCGCATCGATTTCGAGGAGCTGCCGTTCACGGTCGATCCCCTCGAGAGTCTCTTCCCCGGCGGCCCCGACGCGCGCTCCGAAGGCAACGTCGTCGACAACCGCCTGATCGGGCCGCCGCAGGTGAAGCGCGTGAAGTGGACCGCGGCCGATTTCGCGTCGGCCGGCGAGGATACGCTGCCGATGGGCGAGCCGCTCGCGGAATGGTCGTACGGCGACGTCGAAGGCAATTTCGCGAAAGCGGCCCTGGTGCTCGACGAGACGTTCGTCACCGCCGGCATGTCGCACCATTCGATGGAGCCGCGCTCCGCGATGGCGTATTGGCAGAACGGCAAGTGCTACGTGTACGGCTCGACGCAGAGCCAGAGCTACGTCGTGCCCGATCTCGCGAACTACATCGGCATCGACGTCGCGGATCTCGTCTACGTCTCCGAGACCTGCGGCGGCGGATTCGGCTCGAAGGGCACGGCTTATCCGCTGATGTCGATACCGGCGCACATGTCGCGCAAGCTGAGCGGGCGGCCTGTGATGATGCGCATCAGCCGCGCCGAGGAGTTCTATCTCGGGTATGCGCGCAGCGGCTTCCAGGGCCGGATCAAGATGGGCTTCGACGCCGACGGCCGGGTCATCGCCGTCGATATGTACGTCGTTCAGGAGAGCGGTGCGACGGCCGGATTCCCCGACTGGGCGGCGTCGGGCGAGACCGTCTCGATGCTCTATCAGCCGGAGGCGATGCGCTGGCGCGGGACGAGCGTGTTCACGAATACCGTGCCGCGCACCGCGCAGCGGGGGCCGGGCCAGAACCAGACGGTCTCGATCGTCGAGCCGTTGATCGACAAGGCCGCACGAGAGCTCGGCATCGATCCGCTCGAGATTCGGCGCGTCAACGCGCCCGGCATGGACGGGCGCGTCGGCGGCGAGCAGATGCCGGTCACGAGCGCGTATATCCGTGAAGCGCTCGACAAGGGCGCCGAGGCGTTCAACTACGCCGAGCGCAAGGCGAGGAGCGGTCAGCGCAACGGCTCGAAGGTGCGCGCCGTCGCGGTCGGCCAAGGGTTCCACCCGGCGGGCTTCTCGGGCTTCGACGGCATCGTCCGGATCACGCCCGAAGGCAAGCTCCACGTGCATACCGGCATTGGCAATCTCGGCACGTACTCGCATACCGCGACCGCGCGGATCGCGGCCGAGGTGCTGAAGATGCGCTGGGAGAACTGCGTCGTCGAGCGCGGTGATTCGCGCAAGCACCTGCCTTGGAACATCGGTCAGTTCGGCAGCAACACGTCGTTCACGATGGCGCGCACGAACTATGTCGCCGCGCAGGACGCGCTCGCGAAGCTCAAAGAGATCGCGGCGATGGATCTCGGCGGCGAGCCCGACGACTACGATATCGGCGATGAGCGGGTCTTCAGGAAGGACGACCCGAGCACGGGCCTCTCGTACGCCGAGGCCGCGCAGCGCGCGATCGAGCTCGGCGGCCGGTTCGACGGCCACGAGCCGCCGAGCGACGTGAATCCGATGACCCAGGCATCGGTGCGCGGGCTCGCCGGCACCGGGCTGATCGGCGCCGCGCGCGACAACCTGCCGATCACCGCGCAGCCCGCGGCCTTCACGGCCGGCTTCATCGAGATCGAGCTCGACGTCGAGACGGGCAAGGTCGAGATCCTCGACTATCTCGCCGTCGCCGACTGCGGCAAGGTGATCCATCCGATGGGGCTCGCGACGCAGATCAAGGGCGGCGCGGTCATGGGCTTCGGCATGGCCGTGCTCGAGCGCCATATCTACGATCCGCAGAACGGGCTCCCGGGCAATATCGGCCTCTATCAGGCGAAGCCGCCGAGCTATCTCGACGTGCCGTCGGTGATGCGCGCAGACGCGGTCGACCTGCCCGATCCGCAAAGCCCGCTCGGCACGAAGGGTATCGGTGAGCCGCCGATGGGCGCGGGCTCCGCGGCGCTGCTCTGCGCGATCTCGGAGGCGCTCGGCGGGCACGTGTTCAACCGGATCCCGGTCACGCCCGATCACATCGTCAACGTGCTGAGCGGCCGCGGGCAGTCGCATCGGCCGTTGCAGGTCAACACGGCGTGACGGCGACGAAGCAGGATCTCGAGATTAGGGGTTGAAAGCGGGGTTTGACGGCGATGAAGCCGGCCCCTTCGTATAGCGGAGCGAGCGATGGCCAGAGACATGATGCCGGGATTCGAGCTGTACCAGCCGGATACGCTGGAGGGAGCGCTCGACCTCTTGGGGCGTTTCGGTAACGAAGGCTGGGCGCTGGCCGGCGGGAACGACAGCTTCGACTGGTTCAAGGATCGCGTGAAGCGGCCGCGCTACGTCGTCGACCTGACGGGTATCGACGCGTTGAAGGGGATCCGCGAGACGGCTGACGGCGGCGTCGAGATCGGCGCGTTGACGACGCTCACGGAGCTCG
This sequence comes from uncultured Gammaproteobacteria bacterium, assembly GCA_964388365.1. Classification (GTDB taxonomy): domain Bacteria; phylum Pseudomonadota; class Gammaproteobacteria; order Steroidobacterales; family Rariloculaceae; genus ZC4RG20. The sequence goes on from CAYMAF010000032.1 coordinate 5,682, forward strand.
AGCAAAGCGACGTCATCCGGGCGCGTTTCGGTGTGCTCGCCGAGGCCGCGTCGAAGGTCGCGAGCCCGCAGATCCGCAATACCGGGACGATCGGCGGCAACCTGTGTCAGGACGCGCGCTGCTGGTACTACCGCTACGGCGTCAACTGTTACCGCGCCGGCGGAAATACCTGCTACGCGGATACGCCCGAAGGACAGAACCGCGAGCACTGCCTGTGGGGCGCGGATCGGTGCGTCGCTGTGAGCCCATCGGATACGGCGCCGGCGATGGTCGTGCTCGACGCGCGGATGGTGATCGCCGGTCCCGGCGGCGAGCGCGAGGTCCCGGCCGAGCAGTTCTTCATTGGCCCGAACATCGATATCGAGCGGATGACCGTGCTCCGCCCCGGCGAGGTCTTGACGACGATCCGGATTCCGGGCGACTGGGCGGGGGCGCGGTTCTACTTCGAGAAGGTCGCGGACCGGAACGTCTGGGATTTCCCGCTCGTGAACATCGCGGCGGCGCTGCGCGTCGACGGTGACGTGATCGAGTCCGCGCGGCTCGCCGCGGGCGCGGTGCAGTGCGTGCCGCGGCGGTTGACGGTCGTCGAGGAAGTGATTCGCGGTCAGCCGAAGTCTGAAGCGACGGCGCAGCTCGCCGGGCAGTCGGCGATCCGCGGCGCGACGCCGCTCAATTACAACCACTTCAAGATCCCGCTGCTGCAGAACCTCGTGATGCGGGCGGTGCGCGACGCGTAACCGCGAAGCGTCCGAGATGCGGGCGCCGCTCGGCGTCCGAGCGTTTCGTCCGGCACCGTCAGGGCTTTCTCGTCTTGCGCGGCTCGTTCGTGCGTGCGACGCTGTGGCCGATTGTCCGGCGGATGTCCCGATGCGGAGGTCTTGCGTGGCGGCATGACGATAAGTCGCAACGGATGGCTCGGCTCGATCGCGGCAGCGACGCTCGCGATGCCCGCGAGCGGCGATCCGCCGCGCAGCGCTCCGGCGTCGGAGTTTCGCTTCACGCGTTTGCAATATGCCGATCGCGGCTACGGCTTCGGCCGGAGCTGGCTCGTCGACTATCCCGAGGCGGAAATTCACTTCGGGCGGGCCGTCTCGCGCCTGACGCGCGTCGAGATCGGCGAGCCCGGCATGGTGAGCCTGCGCGACGATGCGCTATTCGATTATCCGTGGCTCTATGCGGTCGAGGTCGGACGCTGGCATCTCGACGAGCAAGAAGCCGCGAGGCTTCGAGAATATTTGCTGCGCGGCGGCTTCCTGATGGTCGACGACTTCCACGGCACGTTCGAGTGGCGTGGGTTCATGGAATCGCTGACCAAGGTCTTCCCCGATCGCCCGGTCGTCGAGATCGACGACGACGACGAGCTCTTGCATGTGCTCTACGACGTCGACGAGCGGATCCAGATTCCCGGCATCGCGCCGCTCAGCCGCGGCGTGACTTACGAGCAGGACGGCGTCACGCCTTACTGGCGCGGCATCTATGACGACCGCGGGCGGCTCATGATCGCGATCAACTTCAACATGGATCTCGGCGACGCGTGGGAGCATGCCGACGACCCTCGTTATCCCGAGCCGATGACCGCGCTCGCGTATCGCTTCGCCGTCAACTACGTCATCTACGCAATGACGCACTGACGGCCGTGCCCTAACGTCGAGCGTTCGCGACCCCCGTGCGTACCAGAGGGTTCGGAAAAATTCCGGGCGCGGCCTTGCATTTCTCCCCATGAACGATAAACAATCTGCTGCAAATGAGAGCGATTCCTGTTTGCATCCTTTCGGGGTCACGATGCTCCGCGTCGACGAGCTGACCGTCCGCTTCGGCGCCGTCACGGCCGTCGAAGGCGTTTCATTCGACGTGCGCAGGGGCGAGATCGTCTGCCTGCTCGGTCCGTCCGGCTCCGGTAAGTCGACGGTGCTGCGCGTCGTCGCGGGCGTCGAGCGCGCGACGAGCGGCCGCGTGACGATCGCCGGGATCGAGGTCGACGGCCCGAGCGGGTTCGTCGAGCCGGAGCATCGGCTCGTCGGTATGGTCTTTCAGGACTATGCGCTGTTCCCGCATCTGACGATCGAGGCGAACGTCGGGTTCGGGCTCGGCCGCGAGGCACGGCGCCAGGTGCCGGGGCTGCTCGAGCGGCTCGGGCTCGGCCGGCTCGCGAAGAGCTATCCGCACCAGCTTTCCGGAGGCGAGCGGCAGCGCGTCGCGCTGCTGCGGGCGATGGCGCCGAAGCCGCGCCTGCTGCTGATGGACGAGCCGTTCTCGAGCCTCGACAGCCGGCTGCGCGACGACGTGCGGCGCCACACGCTCGATTTCGTCCGCGCGAGCGGCACGACGACCGTGATCGTCACGCACGATCCGGACGAAGCGCTGCGAATCGCCGATCGGATCGTGCTGCTCGAGGCCGGCCGGCTCGTGCAGGTCGGTACGCCGGAAGAGCTCTACACGCGGCCTCGCTCGCTGTTCGCCGCGCGGTTCTTCAGCGACGTCGCCGCGCTGCCCGGCACGTGTAGCTGCGGACGTGTCGAGACGCCGCTCGGCAGCTTCGAGGCCGGGCTCGGCGAGGGCGCGCTCGCGGTCGCGTGTCTGCGGCCGCAGCACGTGCGGATCTCCGAGACGCCGACCGGCGTCACGGGCCGGGTCGTCAGCAGCGAGTTCCGCGGCGACAGCCGCTATCTGCTCGTCGCCGTGCCGGGTCTCGACGCGCCGATCGCGCTGCGTGCGCCTTGTCGGCAGTCGTCGGCGGCGGATCGGCTCGTTCCGGGAGCGTCCGTGAATCTCGAGATCGATGCGGCGGACGTGCCCGTCGTCGCGTCGCAACCCCATTTCAAGGAGTCGATCGATGTCTCGCATGCTTCGTAAGCGTTCGTGCGCGCTCGCTGCGGCCGGACTCGTCGCCGTCGCGCTCGCGGGGCCGGCCGGGGCCCAGGAAGTCAATCTGTACACGACGCGAGAGCCGGGCCTGATCCAGCCGCTGCTCGATGCGTTCACCGCCGAGACCGGCGTCAAGGTCAACAGCATCTTCGTCCGCGACGGCCTCGCCGAGCGCGTCGCGGCCGAGGGCACGCGCTCGCCAGCGGACGTGCTGATGACGGTCGATTTCGGCAATCTGATCGATCTCGTCGAAAAGGGGCTGACGCAGCCGGTCGAGTCCGCGGTCTTGAACGCGGCCGTGCCCGAGCACCTGCGCGGCGAGGGCGGGCAGTGGTATGCGCTCTCGATGCGTGCGCGCGTGATCTACGCGGCGAAGGACCTGCCGATCGATACCTTCACCTACGAGCAGCTCGCCGATCCCGAGTGGCGGAATCGGCTCTGCGTGCGCTCCGGTCAGCATCCCTACAATACGGCGATGATCGCCGCGCATATCGTCTACCACGGCGAGGACGCGACGCGCGCATGGCTCGAAGGGATGAAGCAGAATCTCGCTCGTGCCGCGACCGGCGGCGATCGGGATGTCGCGCGCGACATCATGGGCGGCATCTGCGACATCGGCGTCGGTAACTCTTATTATGTCGGGCTGATGCGCAGCGGCCGGGGCGGCCCGGAGCAGGTGAAGTGGGGCGAGGCAATCAAGGTCATCTTGCCGACGTTCGAGGGCGGCGGCACGCATGTGAACATCTCGGGCGCAGCCGTCGCCCGTCATTCGCCGAACCGGGGCGAGGCGGTGCGGCTGCTCGAGTATCTCGTGTCGGACGACGCGCAGAAGCTTTACGCGGAGGCGAACTTCGAATATCCCGTGAAGCGCGGCGCCGAGATCGATCCGATCATCGCCGCGCTCGGTGATCTCGAGGTGGATCCGACGCCGCTCGTCGACATCGCGCGCCAACGCGATGCGGCCAGCCGACTCGTCGATAGAGTCCGCTTCGATCGGTAGCGGCGCCGTCCCGGCCGCCGTCCGGCGGCCGGGATGGTGGAATCCGTGGCTGATCGCTGCGGCCGCCGTCGCGCTTGCGGTCGCCGCGCCGATCGTCGCGCTGATCGCGACCGCGTCGGCCGGCTCGAACGAGCTCTGGTCGCACCTGATCGAGAGCGTGCTGCCGACCGCGGTGCGCGACACGCTCGTGCTGCTCGTCGGCGTCGGCGCGCTGACCGCGCTGATCGGCACCGGAACCGCGTGGCTCGTCGCCGCGCACGACTTCCCGGGGCGCCGCGTGCTCGACTGGGCGCTGCTGCTGCCGCTCGCGGTCCCGACCTACATCATCGCGTACGCGTATCTCGACGTGCTGCATCCCGTCGGCCCGGTGCAGACGGCGCTGCGCGCGATGCTCGGCATCGATAGCCCACGCGATTTCCGGCTGCCCGATATCCGCTCGATGACGGGCTGCATCCTCGTGCTCGGCTTCGTGCTGTACCCGTACGTCTACCTCACGACTCGCGCGATGTTCCTGATGCAGAGCGCGAACCTGATCGATGCCGCGCGCACGCTCGGTGCCGGACGCGCTCGAGTCTTCCTGCGCGTCGCGCTGCCGCTCGCGCGCCCGGCCGTCGCGATCGGCGTCAGCCTCGCGCTGCTCGAGACGTTGAACGACATCGGCGCGGCCGAGTTCCTCGGCGTGCGCACGCTGACCGTATCCGTCTATACGACGTGGATCACGCGTTCCGATCTGCCGGGCGCCGCGCAGATCGCGCTCGCGATGCTGATCGTCGTGCTCTGCGTCGTGCTCCTCGAGCGCTGGGCGCGCCGTCAGCGACGCTTCGCGAACGACGCTCAGCATCCGCGCCCGCTCGCGCGCCAGCGGCTCCGAGGCGCACGGGGCCTCTTCGCGCTCGCGGCGTGCGCGGTGCCGGTCTTCGTCGGCTTCGTCGTGCCGACGTGGTACCTCGTCGACCAGACGATCGCGCGCGTGCGCTTCGCCGGCGTCTCGCCGGCGATTCCGCGCGAGGTGCTGAACACCGTCACGCTGTCGGCGGTCGCGACGGTGCTCGCCGTCGTCTGCGCGCTGATCGTCGTCTACGCCGCGCGAGTCGGCCGCGGTCGGGCGCCGCGGCTGCTCGTGCGCACCGCGTCGCTCGGGTATGCGGTGCCCGGAACGGTGCTAGCGATCGGCCTCTTGCCGGTGATCACCGGCATCGAGGCGCTCGTCGACGCGAGTGCGTCGCGTCTCGTCGGCGCGTCGACCGGCCTGTTTCTGCTCGGCTCGGGCGCCGCGGTCGTGTACGCGTATGTCGCGCGCTTCCTCACGATCTCGGCCGGCAGCCTCGAGGCCGGCTTCAGCCGCGTCTCGCCGTCGATCGACGCGGCCGCGAGGACGCTCGGCGCGAACGCCGTGCGGACGCTGTTCCGAGTGCACGTGCCGATGCTGAGGCCCGCGATCGCGACCGGCGCGCTGCTCGTGTTCGTCGACTGCATGAAGGAGCTTCCGGCGACGCTGCTGCTGCGTCCGCTCGGCTTCGAGACGCTCTCGACGCATCTCTACGGTGAGGCCGTGCGCGGCACATACGAGGAGGCCGCGATCGCGGCGCTATTGATCGTCGCCGTCGGGCTCGTGCCCGTGCTGATCCTGACCCGCGTCGGCGTGCGCGGGCCGGCGGAGGCGGGGATGACGGTATCGGCGCGCGCAGCCGTGCCCGAGCAGGGGCCGGCTGCGGCGCCGCCGAATCAGACCGCCTGACGCGTCAGCGTCGCGGGGTCCGTCTGCGCGAAGCGCTCCATCAGCGCATCGACCGACTCGCCGACCTCGCCGAGCTTGTCGCGCAGCGCCTCGAGCCGCTCGTGCGCGTCTCGCGTCACGCGCAGCCGCTCGCCGAGCCGCTCGAGGCGGCCGCTCGCCTCATCCCGCGCATGCTCGAGGCGGGTTCCGATCTCGTGCTCGAAGCGCTCGGCATAGCCGCGCACGAGCTGCTCCGGCAGCACCTCGGCGAGCCGGTCGGTCATCCGCTCGAGCTGCGCAACCGTCGCGTCGCGAATCGCCTCGCGCGCCGGCTCGCCGAGTCGCGACGTCTTCACTGCGGGCTCGAGCTCGGCGTCCGGACGGTCGGCCGGGCCGAACAGCCGGCGGCGCACGGCCGCGCCGGAGCGTATCAGGAGCCAGTCCGCGACGCTGCGCCGCACCGGGATCTCCTCGCTCGACAAGATCGGGGCCGGCGACTCGACCGTCGCCTTCGCCTTGAGGCCCGAAAGCGCCGCGTCGGCGATCTCGCGCATCTTGAGCCCGACGGCCTCGAGGTCCGCGAGCAGATCCTCGGTCGCCGTGAGCCCGGCGACGTCCTCGGAGACGCGGTGCTTCAACGCCTCCTCGGCATCCGCGGTCAGCCGTGCGTGAGCGGACGCGAAAATCGGCAGCAGCTTCCACTCGAAGAGCCGATGCAGGCTGTCATTGCTCTGGAACCAATCGTCGATCGCCTGTCCGATCGGCTCCTGCGAATCGGCCTTTACGTGCGCCGCGAGCCGGCCGACTCGCTCGAGCAGCCACGGGACGAGCCCTTGCACGTGATCCCGCCACTGAATCTGACGGAGCCGGTCGAGCGTCTCGACCGTTTTCCGAGCGTCGTCGCAGCTCTTCTCGAGCGCCTCGACCTCGCGCCCGAGGGCATGGACCGATTCGTCGCCGGCCGCGACCTTCAGCTCGCCGAGCAGCGTGCGGGAACGGCGCAGGCTGTCTTGCAGGAACGCCTTCAGGTACTCGTTGCTGTTCAAGTAATCCGTCAGGTCCTCGAGCAGCAGATCGAAGTCGGCATCGACTTTCGTCTCGCCGCTCTCGGCCTGCGTCGTGCCGCCTTCGCGGCGGCTCACGATGCGCCGGCTCGCCGCGCGCAGCAGATCCACCGGATAGATGCTGAGCCGGCCGTCCTCGGCGGCTTCTTTCAGCGGCGCCGACATTGACAGATTCTCGAACGCTTCGATGATCTCCCACGGGCTCTCGTGCTCGAGGCTCGGCGCGAGCGTCCCGTCCGGCAGGAGATCCTTCTTCGTCGAGTCGAGGTTGACGACGAGGAAGATCCGGCTGAACAGCTCGAGCAGCTCGCCGAACTCGTCGAAGACCTGCTCGAGGAAGAGGTTGTCGGTCTTGACGATGAAGATCGCGCACGCGGCGGCATTGCGGAAATCGCGCGTCATGCGGTCGTAGCCGAACTTCATCCGGGTGTAGAGCCCCGGCGTGTCGACGAGCACGGCTCCGGACTGCGCGAGATCGGGAATGTCGAGCTTGATGTCGAGCTTTCGAATCGCGTCCGGCATGTGCACGGCCGGGTCGAACGTCTCGCCGGCCAGCTCCGCCTCGCGCAGCCGCCGAGTGAGCTGGTAGTGGCCGTCGGCGACGACCTCGCGCAGCGCTTCGCGGTGCGTGAACGACGATTCGCGGCCGTCGTAGTGGGTGACCTTGAAGCCCGGCTCGTCCGAATGCGAGACGTAGACCATGCACGGGTACGCGGGCAGGCACGTGACCTCGCTGACGTAGGCCCCGCTCAGCGCGTTCATGAACGTCGACTTGCCGCTCTTGATCGGGCCGAAGATCAGCACGTAGGCCTGCTGCTCGGCGACCTTGTCGATCAGCTGCTGGATCTGATGGCGAAGATCACGCAGCGCGGGCAGCACGCGCTTCGCCGAGACGTCCTCCGGCGCTGCGGCGAGCGCTTCGGCCGCGTGCTGCACCGGGTCGAGAACGGGCCGAAGGTCGGCGTCGAAGGCTTCGCAAAACTCGCTGAGAACGGTACGCATGAACGGAGTGGTGCTCTTTGATGAAGAGGTATCACCGGGGTGGCGGCTCGCGTAGGACATGAAGAGAGACCCCCATACGAGATGGTTGTGACGCAACGCGGACGAGTCGGTGCACAGGCGAGCATACCGTCAACCGAACCGAGATCAAAGACGACGTCGGTTTCGGTGCGCGTGCGCGCCGACGACGATGAGCTACGCGTGCTGTCGCCGTTTCCGGACGCTTGTCGAATCCGCGGCGAAGGTCGAGAAAGGAACGGGCCAGACCTCCTTACTCGCGGAAGTGCGGTCAGGCCCGTTGCTCGGTCAGCGGAGCGCCGCGCAGGCGCGCTGGATGCGCCGGCAAGCTTCCTCTAGCTGCTCCGTCGAGGTCGCGTACGAGATGCGGAAATACGGCGAAAGCCCGAATGCGGCCCCTTGCACGACCGCGACCCGCTCGGTCTCGAGCAGATAGGTTGCGAAGTCCGTATCGTTCCCGATTCGTGCGCCGGAAGGCGCCGTCTTGCCGATCACGCCCGCGCACGACGGATAGACGTAGAACGCGCCTTCGGGCGTGCGGCAGGACAGCCCCGGCGCGTCGTTCAGCATTCGGACGACGAGATCTCGGCGTTCCTTGAACAGCGCGTTGTGGCGCGGAATGAAGTCCTGCGTGCCGTCGAGCGCCGCCGCGGCCGCGGCCTGGCTGATCGACGCCGCGTGCGTCGTCGATTGCGACTGCACGATATTCATCGCCTTGATCAGTTCCGCGGGGCCCGCGCCGTAGCCGATCCGCCAGCCGGTCATGCTGTACGCCTTCGATGCTCCGTTGATCGTCAGCGTGCGCGAGTAGAGCTCGGGCTCGATTTGCGCGATCGTCGTAAACTCGAAGCCGTCGTAGACGACGTGCTCGTAGATGTCGTCGGTCATGACCCAGACGTTCGGATGCCGCTTCAGCACGGCCGCGAGCGCTTCGAGCTCGGCGCGCGTGTAGGCGGCCCCGGTCGGATTCGACGGCGAATTGATCAGAAACCACTTCGTTCGCGGCGTGATCGCCTGCTCGAGCTGCTCCGGCGTGATCTTGAAGCCGTTCTCCTCGAGCCCGGGCACGAAGACCGGCTCGCCTTCGGCGAGTAGCACCATGTCCGGATACGAGACCCAGTACGGGGCCGGGATCACGACCTCGTCGCCGCGATCGAGCGTCGCCATGAATGCGTTGTACAGCACCTGCTTGCCGCCGGTCCCGACGGTGATCTGGTCGAGCGAGTAGCGAAGCCCGTTCTCGCGCTCGAGCTTCGCCGCGATCGCTTTGCGCAGCGCGAGCGTGCCCGGAACCGGCGTGTACTTCGTCTCGCCGCGGTCGATCGCGGCCTTCGCCGCGTCCTTGATATGGTCGGGCGTATCGAAATCCGGCTCGCCGGCGCCGAGGCTGATCACCTCGATCCCGGCCGCCTTCATCTCGGCCACTTTCCCGGTCAGCGCGTTCGTCGGGGACGGCTTGATGCGCGACATTCGGCTCGCGAGGATGGACATCGGTCTCTCCAGATTCCTGTTCGTCGTGTGCCAGGGCGCGCGCAAGGTACGCGCCGCGCCGCGTTACTGCAAGCTCCGGGCACGCTCCGCCGCGCACCGCTCGGCGGCCTCGAGCAGCGCCCGGGCGCGCTTGACGACCGGGACGTCGATCACGCGCCCGTCGAGCGACGTCGACCCGCGGCCGGCTCGCTCGGCCTCGTCGAACGCGGCGACGATCCGGCGCGCGGCGGCGATCTCGGCCTCGGACGGCGAGAAGCATGCGTTCAGCGTCTCGATCTGCTCCGGGTGTATCGCGAACTTGCCGCCGAAGCCGATCCTGCGCACACGCCGCGCGCTCGCGCGCAGGCCTTCCGGATCCCGCAGCTTGAAATGAGGCGTATCGAGCGCGACGACGCCGGCTGCGCGCGCCGCGATCGAGAGCAGCCAGCGCGGCGTATCGAGCTGCGCCTCGTCGTCGAGGTCCCGCTCGATGCCGAGGTCGTGGGTGAAATCCTCGGCCCCGAACGCCGCGGCGACGATCCGCGGGTCGGATGCCAGGATCTCGGCGGCGCCGGCGAGCCCGGCCGCGGTCTCGATCCACGGGAGCAGCCGGACCGTGCCGCCGGCTAGGCCGCGGCGGCGCTCGACGTCGGCCACGAGGCCGGAGACCGCCGCGATGTCGGCCGGGCTTCGGATCTTGCCGACGGTCAGCGCGTAGACGCCCGGCCCGACGACGGCTTCGACGTCCTGCTCGTGCCACGGCGTGCCGGGCGCGTTCACCCGCGGTATCAAGAGCGCGCCGGATGCCGCGAGCCGGGGCAGGAACGCGCGAATCGTCTCCCGGGCGGCCGACTTTTCCCCGTCGGGCACGGAATCCTCCATGTCGGGCACGAGCGCGTCCGGCCGGGTGCTGAGCGCCTTCGTCAGCATGTTCTCCTTGTTGCCCGGGACGAACAGCAGGCTGCGGAGCAGTGGAAGATCTTCGTTCATTCGGGAGAGCGAGCCGGCTCGGATCGGGCCGCCGGACCGATTATAGGGGATCGCGTGAGAATTGAGACGCGCGTCAAATTTTCGCAAGCCCGCCGCGCGATCCATATCAAAGCGAGCGTCCGCCCGGATCCGTACCATTCGCACGTTACTGGGTGAGGGCGATCATGCACGCGAACGGGGCCGTCGCGCATCGGGAGGCGGCGGAGGATCTCGAGCATTTGCGCGAGGCGCTTGCGGAGAGCGAGCGGCGCCTCGAGTGCGTCATCGGATTTTCGCTCGACTGCTACTGGGAGCTGGACGAGCGGCATCGCTTCACCGTATGGCGGGCGGCGGGCGAGCTCGCCGGCGCCGGCGGGCACATGCTCGGTAAGACGCCGTGGGAGCTCGGCGTCACGCCGATCGACGAGGGGGGCTGGGACGCGCACCGGCGCTTGCTCGACGCGCGGCAGCCGTTCGCCGATTTCATCGTCAAGCGCGAGCGGGCCGGCCACGAGCACTACTTCAGCGTCAGCGGCCGCCCCGCGTTCGACTCGCTGGGCCGCTTCGTTGGCTACCGCGGGCTGTCCCGCGACGTCACGTCCGAGCAGCACGACCGGCGCCTGTTGAGCCTGAGCCGCGCGATCTCGCGGATCCTGGCCGAGGCCGGGGACGCGAACGACGCGCTGACCGAGGCGATCCACGCGATTTGCCGCTCGGAGAGCTGGGATTACGGCGCGTACTGGCGGCTCGACGAGCGGGACGGCGTGCTCCGGCTCCACACGAGCTGGTGCATCTCGGATCCGGGGGTCATCGCGGTCGCCGAGGAAGCGAAACGGGTGACTTTCGAGCTCGGCGGCGGGCTCATCGGCATCGTGTGCCAGACGGCGCAGCCGCTCTGGATCGCCGACCTCGCGAACGAGCCGCGCGTGCTCCGTAAGGATGCGGTGCAGCGCACGGGCTGGCGAAACGCGTTCCTCTTCCCGGTGCTGTTTCAAGGCAAGGCGATCGGCGTCCTCGATTTCAGCGCGCGGTTCATCGCGAAGCCCGACGAGCGGCTGCTTCAGGTCATCAACGGGCTCGGAACGCAGATCGGCCATTACTATGCGCAAGCGGAGGCGTTGCGCCGTCTGCGCGAGAGCGAGGAGCGCTACTCGAGCACGATCGAGCTCGCCGCGATCGGCATCAGCCACATAGGCGTCGACGGCCGTTTCATCCACGTGAACCGGCAGCTCTGCGAGATGCTCGGCTATACGCGCGAAGAGCTGCTCGAGCGGACGGTGCAAGAAGTCTCGCATCCTGACGACAGGCACGTCACGGACGAGAGCCGCGTGCGCCTTTATGCCGGCGAGATCGACTCGCTGAAGGCGGAGAAACGCTACGTGCGCAAGGACGGCTCGCTGGTATGGGTGAGGATCACGGCCGCGCTGAAGCGCGATGCCGACGGCGCGCCGCTTTACGATATCTCCGTCGTCGAGGACATCTCCGAGCGAAAGCGGGCGGAGCAGCGCATCCAGTATCTCGCGTCGCACGACGAGATGACGGGCTTGCCGAACCGGGCGACGTTCACGCAGCTGCTCGACGAGGCGATCGATTCCGCGCGGCAGGACGGTAGGCAGCTCGCCGTGCTGTTCGTCGATCTCGACCGCTTCAAGCTGATCAACGATTCGCTTGGCCACGAGGCCGGAGACCGGCTGCTGCGCGAGATCGCGGCGCGATTCCAAACGTGCCTGCGCAAGGGCGACCTCGTCGCGCGTCTCGGCGGCGACGAGTTCGTCGTGCTCGTCGAGGATCTCGGACGGCCGCAGCAGGCCGCGCAGATCGCCCGAAAGCTGTTGTCCGCGGCGATTCGGCCGATCGACATCCAGGGCCAGGAGTGCCGCGTGACCGCGAGCATCGGCATCGCGGTGTTCCCGGGCGACGCGCAGGACGCCCGCACGCTGATGAAAAAAGCCGACCTTGCGATGTACTCGGCGAAGGAAGAAGGGAAGAACACTTTTCAGTTCTACACGAAAGGGGCGAGCACGCTGTCGATCGAGCGGCTGACGCTCGAAACGAACCTTCGGCGAGCGCTCGAGCGGAGCGAGTTCACGCTGCACTACCAGCCGAAGGTCGATATCTCGACTGGCAAGATCACCGGAGCCGAGGCGCTGTTGCGCTGGTGGAATCACGATCTCGGCACGGTGCCGCCCGCGAGATTTATCCCGGTCGCCGAGGATACGGGGCTGATCGTGCCGATCGGCCGCTGGGTGCTAAGAACCGCTTGCGAGCAGAACGTCGCATGGCAGAGGCTCGGGCTGAAGCCGATCCGTATCGGCGTCAATCTTTCGCCGCGGCAATTCAAGGACCCTCATCTGCTGCACGATATCGGCGACGCGCTCGAGCAGAGCGGGATGGCGCCGGAGCTGCTCGAGCTCGAGCTGACCGAGAGTGTCGTCATGCACGACGTCGACAGCGCCGTCGAGAAGCTGCTCGCGATCAAAGCGATGGGCGTGAAGCTCGCGATCGACGATTTCGGCACCGGCTATTCGTCGCTCGCGCAGCTCAAGCGTTTCCCGATCGATACCCTGAAAGTCGACCGTTCGTTCATCCGAGAGATTCCGAAGGACGTCGAGGACGAGGCGATCACCGAGGCGATCATCGCGATGGGTCGGACGCTCGGCGTCAGGGTCGTTGCCGAAGGCGTCGAGACGGCGGAGCAGCAGCGCTTTCTGCTGCGCCGCGGCTGCCACGAGATGCAAGGCTTCTTCTTCGGCAAGCCCGCGCATCCGGACATGCTCGCCGAGAAGCTGAGGACCGAGGAGGCGGAGCGAACGGTCTTCTCGGGGCTCTGACCGTCAGCCGACCGAGAGAACGATCTTGCCGAAATGCTCGCCGCGCTCCATGCGCCGGTGCGCGTCCGCGGCGCGATCGAGCGGGTACACGTGATCGATCAGCGGTACGACGCGGCGCTCTGCGACGAGCGGCATTACGGCGTCGCGGAACCGCGCGACGATCGCCGCCTTCTCGTCGGCCGGCCGTGGGCGCAGCACCGAGCCGATGAGCTCCTGACGCTTGACGAGCAGCCGGCCGAGATCGATCTCGGCCTTGCGGCCGCCCATCGTGCCGATCAGCGCGATCCGGCCGCCGACCGCGAGCGCCCGCTGGTTCGGCTCGAGATAGGGGCCGCCGATATGATCGAGGATCACGTCGACGCCTCGGCCGTCCGTCGCGCGCCGCGCCGCGTCGGCGAAATTCCCCTCCCGGTAGTCGATCACCGGATCCGCGCCGAGCGCGGCGACGCGCTGGAGCTTGCCGCAGGATGCGGTCACGATCATCCGCGACGCGGGCGCGAGCGCGCGCACGAGCTGCATCGCGGCCGTCGTGACGCCGCCGCCACCGCCGTGCAGCAGCACGGTCTCGCCGTCGGCGAGGCGGGCGCCGAGGAAGAGGTTCATGTACGCGGTGATATAGGCCTCGCAGAGGCACGCCCCTTCCTCGAGGCTCGTCGAGTCGGGAAGCGGAACGACATGGCGAGCGTCGACGGTCGCGAGCTCGGCGTAGCCGCCGCCCGCGAGGAGCGCGGCGACCCGCTGCCCCCGCGAGAACCCGCGCACGTCGGTGCCGACCTGCTCGATCGTGCCGGCGCATTCGAGTCCGAGGATCTCCGACGCGCCGGGCGGAGGCGGATAATGGCCGTTTCGCTGCAGGATGTCCGGCCGGTTCACCGACGTCGCGGCGATGCGGATCAGCACCTCGCCTGGCGCGGGGCGAGGATCGGGCGCGTCGCTGAGATACATGCGTTCCGGTCCGCCGAAGCCGTCGAGGAGTATGGCCTTCATTCCGCCGCGATGATGTCGTCTGCCGAACCCATTCTGTACTATACCCGTCCCGATTGAGAGGAGTGACCCGGTGCGCAAGCTCGATATCTTCAATCACATCTGGCCGAAGGCGTTCCACTCGAGGCTCGAGCAGGTCTGCAAGATCGTCGACATCACGAAGCGCAGCAACGATGTGCCGATGATGGTCGATCTCGAGGAGCGGTTCCGCGTGATGGACCTGTTCGAAGGCTATCAGCAGGTCTTGTCGCTCGCGTCGCCGCCGCTCGAGGCGATCGCGCCTCCGGACGCCGCGGCCGAGCTCGCGCGCATCGGTAACGACGGCATGGCGGAGCTCGTCGATCGCTATCCGGAACGGTTCCCGGCGTTCGTCGCGTCGATCGCGATGAGTGACATGGACGCCGCGCTCGCGGAGACGCGGCGTGCGCTCGACGAGCTCGGCGCGGCCGGCGTTCAGATCTTCACGAATGTGAACGGCCGGCCGCTCGACGAGCCGGAGTTCAGGCCGTTCTTCGAGCTCATGCACGAGCGCGACAAGCCGATCTGGGTGCATCCGGCGCGCAGCGCGAAGATGGCCGACTACGCGAGCGAGGACGTCTCGAAGTACGAGATCTGGTGGACGTTCGGCTGGCCATACGAAACGAGCGCATTCCTCGCCCGAATGGTGTTCTCGAAGACAATGGATGCGCTGCCGAACCTCAAGATCATCACGCACCACGCCGGCGGCATGGTGCCGTTCTTCGAGGGACGCGTCGGTCCGGGCTGGGATCAGCTCGGCGCGCGCACGAGCAGCGTCGACTATCGCGCGCTCTTGAAGGAGTTGAAGAAGCGGCCGATCGACTATTTCCGCGATTTCTACGCCGATACCGCGACGTTCGGCTCGAAAGCGGCGATCGAATGCGCGCTCGCGTTCTTCGGCATCGATCACATGCTGTTCTCGTCCGATGCGCCGTTCGATCCGGAGCGCGGGCCGATGTACATCCGCGAGACGATCAAGTGCATCGATTCGATGGACCTTTCCGACGAGGACCGCCGCAAGCTCTATCACGGCAACGCCGAGCGGCTGCTCGGGCTCGCGTGAGCGCCCCGAAATGTTCGAGTCGCTGAAGCCGCTACCGGCCGACGCCATCCTCGGCATGATGGCGCAGTTCCGCGCGGATCCCGATCCGCGCAAGATCGACCTTTCGGTCGGCGTCTATCAGGACGAGCGCGGCCGGACGCCGATCCTCGAAAGCGTCAAGCGCGCCGAAGCGGCCGTCATCGAAAGCCAGGACACGAAGACCTATGTCGCGATTGCCGGCAATGCGGACTTCAATCGCGGGATCGAGACGCTGATCTTCGGCGCGGGACATCCGGCGGTCTCGGATGGCCGGGTCAGCACGGTGCAGACGCCTGGTGGAAGCGGCGCGCTCTCGGTCGCGGCGCACCTGATCCGGCGCGCGCGGCCCGGCGCGAAGATTCACCTCGGCGAGCCGTCGTGGCCGAATCATCTGCCGCTGCTCACGCTCTCCGGCGTCGAGGTCGAGACGTATCCGTACTACGATATCTCGCGCCATCGGCTCGATCTCGACCGTATGCTCGATGCGGTCGCGCGGATCCCCGCCGGCGATCTGCTGTTGCTTCACGGCTGCTGCCATAACCCGAGCGGCGCGGATCTTCCGCGCGACGTATGGCGTGAGCTCGCCGCGATCTGCGACGAGCGCGGCATCGTGCCGTTCATCGATATCGCCTACCAGGGGCTCGCGGAGAGCCTCGACGACGACGCGTACGGCGTGCGCCTGATGGCCGAGCGGCTGCCGGAGG
>CAYMAF010000033.1:0-20421 GCA_964388365.1 uncultured Gammaproteobacteria bacterium
CAGTCCCAGTGTGGCTGATCGTCCTCTCAGACCAGCTACGGATCGTCGCCTTGGTAGGCCATTACCCCACCAACAAGCTAATCCGACGTAGGCTCATCCAATAGCGCGAGGCCCGAAGGTCCCCCGCTTTCCTCCGTAGAGCGTATGCGGTATTAGCCCGAGTTTCCCCGGGTTATCCCCCACTACTGGGCAGATTCCTACGTATTACTCACCCGTCCGCCACTCGTCAGCACCCCGAAGGGCCTGTTACCGTTCGACTTGCATGTGTTAGGCATGCCGCCAGCGTTCAATCTGAGCCAGGATCAAACTCTTCACTTTAAACGTAAAGACTTGTGAGCTTTTTCGAGCCTTGCAGGACGGCGCGTGAGCGTCTCCCTGCGCGGGCTCTGGCACTGTTGCTCTTGCGAGCGCCCACACAAGTTGCTTGAGATTCGTTTGTTAAAGAGCGGCCCGGAAGGCTTCCCGGGCAGACAGAGAAGTCTATCTGGACTTCCTGCTCCCTTCAAGTGCCTGCGACGCGGTGATCACATTCACTGGTCGGGAGGCGCGGCATTATAAGCACTGTCGCGGAGGACGCAAGGGGTGTTTTTTGTCCCCGATCTCCTGGCGCCTCAGCCCGCCGAATGGGCGACGATCGAAATGGCTTGGACCCTTCGCGGGGGGCTCGGTTCCGTGCCCCTCGCCGAACCGCGGCATCGGACGAAGCCACGTCGACGGGGTTTCGTCGGGCGCCGGCCGAATTGCCGGCGCCCGGCGCACCTAGTCTGCGTCGCCCGATGCGTCCGGCTCCTTCACGAGCTCGACACGAGCGAAGCGGCGCTTTCCGACCTGAAGCACGTGCGGCGCGCCGACACCAACGACGAGCGCCCGGTCGCTCACGCGCTCCCCGTCGAGCCGCACGGCCCCTTGGTTGACGAGCCGGAACGCCTCCGACGTGCTCTGAACGAGTCCCGCGCGCTTCAGCAGATGCGCGATGCCCAGCGAGCCGCTTTCGATAGCGAGCCTCTGCAACGGCAGATCGTCGGGCACAGCGCGGCTGCGGTGCACTTCCTCGAATCGGCCGTGCGCGTGCTCCGCGCTCGCCTCGCCGTGGAAACGCGCAACGATCTCGCGCGCCAGCATCACCTTGACGTCGCGAGGATTGCGACCTTCGCTCACTTCCCGCCGCAGCCGTTCCAGCTCCTGAACGGGCCGAAAGCTGAGCAGATCGAAATAACGCCACATCAGCTCGTCCGAGATGCTCATCAGCTTGCCGAACATCTCCTCCGGCGGCTCGGTGATGCCGACGTAGTTTCCAAGCGATTTCGACATCTTGTTGACACCGTCGAGCCCCTCGAGAAGCGGCAGCGTCAGCACGACCTGCGGTTTCTGACCGTAGGCTTGCTGCAGCTGCCGGCCGACGAGCAGGTTGAATTTTTGGTCGGTCCCGCCGAGCTCGACGTCCGCTTCGAGCGCGACCGAGTCGTAGCCTTGGATCAGCGGATAGAGAAACTCGTGAATCGAGATCGGTTTGCCCGACTCGTAACGTTTCTTGAAGTCGTCACGCTCGAGCATCCGGGCCACGGTGTGCTTCGCGGCGAGCTCGATCAGCCCCGCCGCGTCCATCTTCCCCATCCAGCGCGAGTTGAACTCGAGGCGGGTGCGCTCCGAATCGAGGATCTTGAAGACCTGGTCGGCATAAGTCTTCGCGTTCGCCTCGACCTCGGCGCGAGTCAGCGGAGGACGCGTCGCCGACTTGCCGCTCGGGTCGCCGATCATGCCGGTGAAGTCGCCGATCAGGAAGATCACCTCGTGGCCGAAGTCCTGGAATCGGCGCATCTTGTTCAGCAGGACCGTGTGCCCGAGGTGCAGGTCCGGGGCCGTCGGATCGAAGCCCGCTTTGACGCGCAGCGGCCGGTTCTCCGCGAGCCGTTCGCGAAGCTCGGACTCGAGCAGCACCTCCTCGGTGCCGCGCTTCAATTCGACGAGTTGTTCTGCGACGGAATCCACTCAACCCACCCGCTCGTGATGTTAGGCTCGATGGCGAAGCCGGCGAAGGATAGTCGAAAGGCCGATTCAGCGTCGATGCGCATCGAGCTCCAATCGAGTGCCGCCCGGTGCTCGGACGACGGCCGAGATCCGCGCGGCGGGCCGACGCCGGCCGCCTCTCGGCATCGCGGCCGACACGCTTTGCCGCGACGAGCTCGAGCGGTTAGAGTACAGCCCATTTCGACATAAGGTGCGCGGTGAAGCCGTACAAAGGCGGGGTACGCCACGACTACAAAGATCTCTTCGCCTCGACGGCGCCGCGGCGCGAACGGCACTGGTCGCTGTTCGCGCTCGGGGTCGCACTGCCGATCGCATTCGTCACGCCGCTCACGGTCGGGCACTGGGGCGGCGGCTCCAAGCCCGCACCCGGGCCGGGTCTCGAAGACATCGTGATCGACGTCCCCCGGCGCGTCGCCGACGTCCCGGCCGCGCCCCCGACGCCGGCCGATGCCGCGGAGCTCTTGCCGCTGCCCGCGAGCCCCGCCGCGTCGATCGCCGACGCGGGTGCCTTCGCCGCCGACGCGGCGGCGTCGACTCTCGAGCTCGTCGTCAAGCCCGGCGATACGCTCGAGCGGCTGTTCCGGCGCCACGGGCTCAGTCTGGCCGATCTCGCGTCGATCGCGGGCCTGCGCGACGTCGCCGAGCACGTCAAGCTGCTGAGGCCCGGCGACACGATCAAGATCGCGCACCGGGACGGGCAGGTGCTGTCGATGGTGCGCCAGCTCGACCGCTTCCGCATGCTCGCGGTCGACCGCGCCGAATCGGGGTTCGAAGCACGCACGATCGACCTGCCGTTCGAGATCGAGGAGCGGGTCGCGCACGGCGAGATTCGCTCGTCGTTGTTCGAAGCCGCGACGGCCGCCGGCATGTCCGACGCGTTGACGATGAGCATGGCCGGCATCTTCCGTTGGGACATCGACTTCATCCAGGACGTGCGCGTCGGCGACTCGTTCACCGTGATATACGAGGAGCACTACCGCGACGGCACGAAGCTCGGCGACGGCCCGATCATCGCCGCGGAATTCGTGAACCGCGGCAACGTGTACCGCGCTGCGCGCTACACGGACGAATCCGGCCGCAGCGACTACTTCACGCCGGAAGGGCGCAGCGTCCGCAAGGCGTTCCTGCGCGCGCCGGTCGACTTCACGCGAATCAGCTCGAACTTCGACCCGAACCGCCGACATCCTGTGCTGAACACCATTCGCGCGCACCGCGGCGTCGATTACGCGGCGCCGACCGGCACTCCCGTTCGAGCCGCCGGCGACGGCAAGGTCAGCTTTCGCGGCCAGAACGGCGGCTACGGCAACGTCGTGATCCTCGAGCACGGCGGCAACATCACGACGTTGTACGCGCACCTGTCGCGCTTCGGGCAATACAAGGTCGGCAGCCGCGTGAAGCAGGGTGACGTGATCGGCTACGTCGGCGCGTCGGGGCTCGCGACCGGCCCGCACCTGCACTACGAGTATCGCGTCAACGGCGTCCACCGGAATCCGCGCACCGTGCCGCTGCCGCCGGCCGATCCGGTCCCAGAATCGGCGCTCGCGGATTTCACCGCGAAGACCGCGTCGCTTTGGGAACGGCTCGACCATATCCAGCACGAACGGTTCGCGACGGCGACCGCGGCGAACTGAGCCCGCGCTGCCGCCCGTCGGGGATACGCGGCCAAAAGAGCGGCGAGACCACGACTCCCGATGAGCGAGCACTATATCGGCCTGATGTCCGGAACGAGCGTCGACGGCGTCGACGCAGTGCTCTGCGAGATTGGCGACCGCGACTTGCGCCTCGTCGCCGCGGAAACGCTGCCGTATCCGAGCGAGCTCCGCCGACGGATCGCGGCACTCATCGATCGGCCGCGCGTCGCGCTCGAGGACCTCGGCGGACTCGACGTCGCGCTCGGCGAGCATTTCGCGGCGTGCGCGCTCGCGATCGCGGCCCGCGCCGGGATCCCGCCGTCGCGTATCGCGGCGATCGGCCATCACGGCCAAACGGTCTTTCACAAACCCGACCCGCCCGAGCCGTTCACGCTGCAGATCGGCGACCCGAACGTCGTCGCGGCGCGGACCGGGATCACGACGGTCGCGGATTTCCGCCGGCTCGACGTCGCGGTCGGCGGGCAAGGCGCGCCGCTCGTGCCCGCGTTTCACGCGTGGCGATTCGCCGACGTGTCGGAGACGCGGGTCGTCGTGAACATCGGCGGCATCGCGAACATCACCGTCCTCGCGCCGGGATCCGACGTGCTCGGGTTCGATACCGGGCCCGGCAACACGCTGCTCGACCGATGGATCGAGCGCACCCGAGGCCTCCCTCGCGACGAGAACGGCGAATGGTCGGCCGGAGGCCGCGTCGACCGAACGCTGCTCGACGCGCTGCTCGACGAGCCGTACTTCTCCGCGCCGCCGCCGAAATCGACCGGCAGAGAGCGGTTCAACGCCGCCTGGCTCGATGCGAAGCTCGCGGCGATCGGCCGCCGCCTTGGCGACCGCGACGTGCAGGCGACGCTCGCGGAACTGACGGCCGAAACGATCGCAGCGGCCGTCGCGCGCCATGCGGTCGGCTGCGCGCGGCTGATCGTCTGCGGCGGCGGCGCGCACAACGCGGACCTCATCCGGCGGCTCGCGCGCGCGGCGCAGCTCCCGGTCGAGACGACCGAGCGTTACGGAATCGGCCCGGACTGGGTCGAAGGCGCCGCGTTCGCGTGGCTCGCACGCATGCGCCTCGCCGGCTTGCCGGGCAACGTTCCGTCCGTGACGGGCGCACGAAGGCCCGTCATGCTCGGCGGCGTATACTCGACGGGAACCGCCGGCACGGGCACGCACGATGGACGCGCCGAATCTCAAGACCCCTGAGTACTACATCAATCGGGAGCTGTCGCAGCTCGAGTTCAACCTGCGGGTGCTCGAGCAGGCGAAAGACCCGAAGGTTCCGCTGCTCGAGCGCCTGAAGTTCCTTTGCATCTCGTCGACGAATCTCGACGAGTTCTTCGAGATCCGGGTCGCGGGCCTGAAGCAGCGCGTCGAGGTCAGCTCCGCGCCGGCGGGCCCGGATAGCCTGAGCCCGGCCGAGGTCTTGAGGCGGATCGCGGAGAAGACGGCCGGGCTGGTCAACGAGCAGTACCGCGTGCTCAACGAGGAGCTGATCCCCGCGCTGCGCACCGAAGGCATCCGTTTCGTCCGCCGCGACGAATGGACCGACCCGCAGCGCGACTGGCTCGAGCAGCTCTTCCGCGACGAGATCGTCCCGGTGCTGAGCCCAACGACGCTCGATCCGACGCGCCCGATTCCGCGCATCCTGAACAAGAGCCTGAACTTCATCGTCAGCCTGCACGGGCGCGATGCGTTCGGCCGCCCGTGCCACCGCGCGATCGTCCAAGCGCCGCGCTCACTGCCGCGGCTGATCCAGCTCCCCGCCGAGCTCGTCGACTCCGGCGAATCGCATTTCGTGTTTCTTTCGTCCGTGATCCACGCGTTCGTCGATCAGCTCTTCGCCGGCATGGAGATCGACGGCTGCTACCAGTTCCGCGTCACGCGGAACAGCGACCTTTACATCGACGACGAGGACGTCGACGACCTGATGCGAGCGCTCGAAGGCGAGCTCTTCGAAAGTCGCTACGGGGCCGCGGTGCGCCTCGAGACGGCGCACGACTGCGCCGATGAGCTCGCCGAGTACCTGCTGAACCATTTCCAGCTCGGGGCACACGACCTGTACCGCGTGCCGGGCCCGGTGAACTTGAACCGACTGCTCGCCGTCTACGATCTCGTCGAGCGCCCGGATCTGAAGTATCCGCCGTTCACGCCAGGCATTCCGAAGCAGCTCGTCAACACGAGCCTCTTCGACGCGATCGCGAAGCGCGACGTCCTGCTGCACCATCCGTTCGAATCGTTCGCCCCGGTCGCGGACTTCGTCTACCGCGCCGCACACGATCCCGACGTGCTCGCGATCAAGCAGACGCTTTACCGGACGACGCCCGACTCACCGATCGCCGAGAGCCTCGTGTCCGCCGCGAAAGCGGGCAAGGAGGTCACGGTGCTGATAGAGCTGCGGGCACGCTTCGACGAGGCAGCGAACATCCAGCTCGCGAGCAAGCTCCAGGAAGCCGGCGCGCATGTCGTGTACGGCGTCGTCGGCTACAAGACCCATTCCAAGATGACGCTCGTCGTGCGGCGCGAGAAGGGCCGGCTGCGGCGTTACGTGCACCTCGGCACGGGCAACTATCATCCGCGCACGGCGCGCGCGTATACCGACTATGGGCTGTTGTCGGCGAACGAGCTGCTCGGCGAGGACGTGCACCAGGTCTTCATGCAGCTCACGAGCCTGATGAAGACCCGCGAGCTCAAGCTCCTGTCGCAATCGCCGTTCAACCTGCACGAACGGCTGCTCGGCCTTATTCGGCGCGAGACCCGTCTCGCCGCATCAGGTCAGCGGGGGCGGATCGTCGCGAAGCTGAACGCGCTCGTCGAGCCGGAGATGATCCGCACGCTCTACGAGGCATCGATCGCAGGCGTCGAGATCGACCTCATCGTCCGCGGGATCTGCAGCTTGAGGCCCGGCCTTCCGGGGATCTCCGAGAACATCCGCGTCCGCTCGATTATCGGCCGCTTCTTGGAGCATTCGCGCTGTTACTACTTCCGAAACGGCGGCCGCGAGGAAGTCTATTGCGCGAGCGCCGATTGGATGGACCGCAACTTCTTCCGCCGTATCGAGGTCATGTATCCGATCCTCGATCCGGAGCTGAAGGCTCGGCTGATCTCGGATCTCGAGCTCTATCTCACCGACAACGCGCAAGCGTGGCTGCTACAGCCGGACGGCACGTACACGCTCGTCCGGCGCGCCGACGACGAAGCGCCGGTCAGCGCGCAGGAGCGCCTGCTCGCTCAGCTCGCCGAGGCCTCCTGAGCCGGCGCAGCGGAATCGACGTGGAGCGCGAAGCCCGCGTCGTCGAGCCAGCAGCGCTCCTGCTGGAGGTCGGCGTCCGTCAGCGGATTCGCCGCGAGCCAGCCGTCCGGGAATACGAGCGCGAGGCGCCGATCGCCGACGGCGACGCCGAGCGGCGGCAGCTCGAACGGGCCTCGCCCGCGATTCAGCAGCACCGCAAGCCGCAGCAACACCGCCATCTTCAATGCCGGCTCGCGCCATGCGGTAGGAAGCTCCGCGATCGCGTCGACGTCGAGCTTCCGGCGATGGCATCGGACGAGCGTCGCGAGCAGTTGCTGCTCGAGACGCCCAAAGCCCGGCAGATCCGCGTGCGCGAGCAAGTATCCGCCGTGCAGATGGTATTTCGAATGAGCGATGTCGAGGCCGACCTCGTGGAGCCGGGCGGCCCACACGAGCAGCTGCCGACAGCGCTCGTCGAGGCGCCACTCGAGCTCGACCCGCTCGAGCAGCGCGACGACCGTCGCGACGACGCGAGCGCCCTGCTCCTCGTCGACGTGGAACCGGCGCTCGAATCCCCGTACCGAGCGCTCTCTCGCATCCTCGTCCCGCAGCCGGCCGAGCATGTCGTACAGCAGGCCTTCACGCAGCGCGCCGTCGCTCGGCTCGAGCCGGTCGATGCCGAGCCCCTCGAGCACCTCGACGAGGATCGCGATACCGCCCGGGAAGACCGCCGCGCGCTCGGTACCGAGCCGCGGCAGAGCGAGCTCGGCGACGCGGCGCGCTGCGACCATCTCGTCGATGATCGTCTCGAGCGCCGCGGGCGTGATCCCGCCGTCGGTCAAGCCGAGCGCGCGGGAGATCTCGCCCGCGGCCTTGACCGTGCCCGACGAGCCGAATGCCCGTGACCAGCCGCGGCGGCGGAACGGCTCGAGGACCGAGCGAAGCTCGAGCTTGACGTCGAGCCGGGCGCGATCGAAGCGTTCCCGTGAAAGCCCGCCGTCGCCGAAATGCTGCCTGCTGAGATCGACGCAGCCGACGGTCAGGCTTTCGAGGAGCTGCGGCTCGCATCCCTCGCCGATGATCAGCTCCGTGCTGCCGCCGCCGACGTCGACGACGAGCGTCGGTCCCGGCCCGCTCGGAGAATGGTGCGACACACCGAGATAGATCAGCCGCGCTTCCTCGACGCCGGAGATCACCTCGACCAGATGGCCGCCGAGCGCTTCCTCGGCGGCCGCGAGAAACGCTTCGGCGTTCTTCGCCCGGCGCAACGCGCTCGTGCCAACGACCCGCACCCGATCCGCCTCCATATCGCGAAGGCGCTGACCGAAGCGCTTCAGGCACGCGAGCGCGCGCTGCTGGCTGTCCGCGTCGAGGCCGCCGCGCCGGTCGAGGCCGGACGCAAGCCGAACCATCTCGCGGAGCCGATCGAGGATCGCGAGCCCCTCGCGGTGCGCACGAGCGACGACGATATGGAAACTGTTCGAACCGAGATCGACGGCCGCGATGACGTCGCCGATATCCTCGTCAGAAGCCATCGGCCCCCCTCGGGCGGTAAACCCGAGGCCGGCTCAGACCGAGAACGACGAGCCGCAGCCGCAGGTCGTGGTCGCGTTCGGGTTACGGATGATGAACTGCGCGCCGGAAAGGTCTTCCTTGTAGTCGATCTCGGCGCCCTGCAGGTACTGAACGCTCAGCGGATCGACGAGCAGCGTGACGCCGCCGTTCTCGATCTCCGTGTCCCCTTCCTGCACTTCCTCGTCGAACGTGAAGCCGTACTGGAAGCCGGAGCACCCGCCGCCCTGGATATAGACGCGCAGCTTCAGCTCCGGATTGCCTTCGCTCTCGATCAGCTGGCCGACCTTCGCGGCGGCCGCGTCGGTGAAATGCAGCGGCGGCTCGTGGTCCGCCCAACGGGGTTCGCTCATTGCTCTACTCTCCGACCAGCTTCACGGGCGCCGACTCCGCGGCTTCCGGCCCCTCGGGCGCGGCGCGCCGCTCGCTCTCGTGGATCAGCTTACCATTGACCTCGGCGCCGACGGCCATCTCGATCAGCTTGTACTGGACATTCCCTATGACTCTGGCCCGTGGGCCGAGTTCGATCCGCTCGGTTGCCTTGACGTCGCCGTTGACGGTGCCGTTCAGCCGCACGTGCGAAGCCGACACGACGCCCTCGACGCAGCCGCGCTCGCTGATGGACAGCACGCCGCCGTCCTCGCTGGCCGCAACGACGTTGCCGCGGACGTACCCGTCGATGTGCAGGCCTCCCTTGAACTCGATGTCGCCCTGAATTCGCGTCTCCGCGCCGACCAGCGTTCCGGTCGCCGCTTGTCGGCGCCGCTTACCTCCGAACATCGGCGATCACTCCTCCTGCTGGGCGCCGCTGTCGGCCGCCCAATCGAATGCCTGCGTCAGCGGCTCGCCGCGGGGCGATTTGGGCCGCACCTCGATCTCGATCGTCGTCGGCTCGAAACCGACCGGCAACACGAGCTCCTGCTCGAGCCCCTGAAAATAGCGGAAACCGTACTCGATCTCCGAGATCGCGTCGTCGCCGGTCAGCTCGGCGAGATCGAGCCTCTCGAGCGTACCGTCGCGCCGTCCGGCGACGCCCAACTTTACGACTCCTTCGACGCGGCGATTCTGCGCGATCGCCTGCATCAGCACGATCCGCACGACAAAACGCCGCTCGTCGGCCCCGGGCTCGACTTCGACGCTTTGCACCCGCAGTCCCGCGTTGCCGTCGGCCGGCTGGATGATGCCGCGATAAAACGCGAGCTCCTCCTCCTGCGCCTGAAGCTTCGCCTCGAGCTCGGTCAGCGTACGCTCGAGGCGGGCGTACGTCTCCCGGTCGATATTTCGCGACGTCGTAACGATCGCGAGCTCGCGCCGCAGCTCGTCGATCGTCTCCGTCTGCTCGGCGATCCGCTCGCGTAGCCGCTCCCCTTCGCGCCGGTGCTCGAGCAGCGAGTAGCCCGCTTGATGACGCCCGAGCTCGAAGATCAAATAGCACGCAGCGAGGACCAGGAGCGCCGCGGAGCCGACGAGCAACTGTTTCCGGCGGGTCATCGGCTTTGCGGTGCTCCGTCCATCGTGCCCTCATTGTCGCAGCTTGCGCCGCGCCGAGCCGGGACGGATTTCATCGAACGGCGATCAGCTCGGTCGGCATGCCCGCTGCCAGCGGCGCGGCCACCATGCCGGGGGCGCGGGCGGGCCGCCCTGCGGAAAGGCCAGCGGCCCGAGCTCGGTCAGCGCCTGCACGTAGACCTGGCGCTTGAAATAGATGACCTCCTTGACCGGCCGCCAGTAATCGACCCAGCGGCAGCGGTCGAATTCCGGCTCGTCCGTCACGTCGAACCGAAGCCGGCTCGGATCGCACGCGAGCTGCAGCAGGAACCAGCGCTGCTTCTGTCCGACGCAGACCGGCGTGCGCTCTCGGCGGATATATTTCGGCGGCAAGCGGTAGCGGAGCCAATCGCGCGTTTGGCCGACGAGCTCGACGTCGTCCCGCTCGAGGCCGACCTCCTCGTGCAGCTCGCGGTACATCGCGGATTCGGCGCTTTCGTCGGGTTGCACGCCGCCCTGCGGGAACTGCCAGCCGCCGCGGCCGCGCCGTCCGGCGATCAGCACGCGTCCCTGACCGTCCATCAGAATGATCCCGACGTTCGCTCTAAAACCCTCTTCGTCGATGAAGTCCATGGATCCCGGTCCGCCGTCTGCCTTGCGGCTGCGGAGCGCTGCCGAATTCCTTAACCGCATGATAATACTAGCCTCCGGTCGCCAAGACGACCCTGTTCCGGCCGGCGGCCTTCGCTTCGTACAGCGCGGCATCGGCGCTTGCGATCAACCGCGCCCCCGCGTCGGCGGCGCCGGCGGCCTCGGGGTCGAGGTGCGCGACGCCGATCGAGACGGTCACGCGGAGCGGCTCCCGGCCGCCGCCGAGCTCGAAGGGCCGGTCCGCGACGACCGCACGGATCCGCTCCGCGAGCACGCCGCCGGCTTGCGCTTCGGTGGCCGGCAGCAAGATCACGAACTCCTCGCCGCCGTATCGGGCCGCGACATCGCTGCCGCGAACCTCGTTGCCGATCCTCCGGGCGACGCCGCGCAGGACGTCATCGCCGACGAGGTGGCCATATCGATCGTTGACGGCCTTGAAATGGTCGACGTCGATCATCAGGCACGCGAGCGGAGCGCGCTCGCGGCGGCAACGCGCGATCTCCTCGTGCAGCCGTGCCTCGAGGTAGCGCCGGTTGCTCCAGCCGGTCAGCGCGTCGGTCAGGCCGCTTTGCACGAGCCGCGCCCGATTCGCGGCGTTCTCGAGGGCGAACGCGGCGATGACGCCGAGATGGTGGAGAAAATCCGCGGCGTGACGCCGGGTGAAGCGGTACGGGTCCGCGCTCCCCAGGTTGATGCTGCCGAACAGCCGGTCGCGCCGCACGAGCGGCAACAGCGCGATGCTCTCGAGATTCTCGACACCCGGGAAGAGCGGCGCGTGCTTCTCCTCGATATACGTGCCGAGCCACGGGCGGGGCGATGTCGTCGAGAACGGCAAGTACGGCATCGCCGACTCGACGAACACGACCGCAGGGAACGCCTCGGGACGTGCGCCCTCGCTCATCAAGAGGTGCCGGATCTCGCGCTCCTCGTCTGCGATCAGCAACGTCGCCGCCTCGAGGCGATATCCCGTCCTCAGCCCGTCCGTCGCTCGAACCAGCAGCGTCTTGAGGTCGTCGGCCTCGAGAAGCTCCATCGCCCGCGCTTGAGCCCGCTTCCACGCCTCCTCGTTCTTCCGCGCCTCCTCCTTGAGCTGCGAGACGCGGCGGTGCAGATGCGCGAGCTCGAGATCGGTCACCGGAAACGGCCTCCCGGAGCGCGGCGCCGACGGGTCCGAAACCGAGTTCCCGCGTTTTTCGGTATCCGCTCCACGCGCGATGGCTCCTCCGGTGGCCGCGTTATCAGCGATCCTCGAGATATCGGCGTCCGGCTTCCATCAGCGCGACGAAGCCGGCCTGGTCGCGGCGCTCGACCAGCTCGCGCACCGTCTGGGCCGCGCCGGTCAGCGCGTCGAGCGCGGTGATGCCGTACTCGTTCAGCGTTTGAATGTCGAAATACAGGTGCGGATTGTCGCTCGCGACGAGCGCGGCGACCTCGAGCTGTGCGTCGAACGTCGTGCTCGACAGCCGCTTCAGCCGCGGCACGAGCTCGCCGCTGTTCGCGAGCGCGGTGAAGAACACGAGGTTGAGCGCGTGCGAAAGCCCGAGCACGAACGCGATCAGCCGGTCGTGATCCTCGAGGCTCATCTCGATCTGCTCGGCCATCGTCGCGGAGAACAACGCGCGCGCCTCGGCCGTCGCCTCCGGCACGCCGAGATCGACGAAAATCACGTGTCGGCCGGACAGCAGCCGCGTATCCGGTCCGAACATCGGGTGGATCGACGTCACGCGGCAGCCGGCCGCGACGAGCTTCGCGAGCGCGTCGCGCAGCGGCGTCTTCAGCGATCCGATATCCAGCACGAGCCCCGCTGGGCGCCGGTCGGCGAGCTCCGCGAGCACGCGGGCGGCGGTCTTGATCGGCGTCGCGACGAGGATCACGTCATGCGTCAGATCGCTCTTCCGCCAGTCGTCGATCCGCGCAAACGGCTGCTCGCTCGGCGACGGATCGGCGATCTCGATGTCGTACCCCTGTGAAGCGAGAAACTCCGCGAACCACGCGCCCATCTTGCCGGCGCCGCCGATGATCAGCACGCGCTTGCCGGCGCCGCTCGTACCGGCTGCGACCCGCGTTTGCTCCTGCTGCTCGAGGGACGCACGGATCAGGAGCTGCATCACCTGCTCGACGAGATCGGGATCGACACCGAGCTCCTCGGCACGCGCGCGCACCGCTTTCAACACCTCCTTCTCGCGCTCATAATCGCGCGTTGGAACGGCATGCTCTATCTTGTGCGCGCCGATGTCGGCGACGATGCGCTGCCTGGCGGCGACCAGCTCGACGAGCTCGCGGTCGACCTCGGACAGCCGCCTGCGCAGTTCTTCGAGCGTCATCGAGGTTCTCCGTAAGGGGTCCGGGGTTTGTACCCGTGCACTGGCGCGGAAGCAAGTGAGCGCGGCGGCGACGGCCGACCGAAATGCGCACCCATCGCGTCTTCGCGCAGCGACATCGAGGAGGGAAAAGGGATGAGCGATCTCGAGCTAGTCAGCGAAGCGAAGTGCTTCGACGGATTTCAGCGAACTTATCGGCACTCGTCCTCGAGCTGCGGCTGCCCGATGCAGTTCGCCGTCTATCTGCCGCCGGCGGCCGAGCGGGGGCGGGTCCCCGCGCTCTACTGGCTGTCGGGCCTGACGTGCACCGAGGAGAACTTCAGCGTGAAGGCCGGCGCGCAGCGCTACGCGTCGGAGCTCGGCATTGCGCTGATCATCCCGGACACGAGCCCGCGCGGGCTCGGCCTGCCCGGTGAGGACGAGCGCATCGATATCGGCACCGGCGCCGGGTTCTACGTGAATGCGACGCAGGCGCCGTGGGCCCCGCACTACCGCATGTACGACTACATCTCACGCGAGCTCGTCGAGGTCGTGAACGCGAACCTGCCCGTCGACCCGGCGCGCAAGTCGATCTCCGGCCATTCGATGGGCGGTCACGGCGCGCTCCTGATCGGCACGAAGAATGCCGATGCGTACCGGTCGATCTCGGCGTTCTCGCCGATCGCGGCCGCGAGCAAATCCGAATGGGGCAGCGCCGCGTTCGAGGCGTATCTCGGCGGCGACCGCTCCGCGTGGCTCGAGTACGACGCGAGCGAGGTGATTCGCAAGTCCCCGAGCCGGCACACTTTGCTCGTCGACCAGGGCGGCGCCGATCCGTTCCTCGATCGCTTGCGCCCGGACGACCTCAAGGCGGCCTGCGCCGCATCGGGTCAGAAGCTCGAGTACCGCGAGCGGCCGGGCTACGACCACGGGTACTACTTCGTGAGCACGTTCATCGGCGAGCACCTCGAGTTCCACGCCGCCGCGTTGCGCTGAGCGGAGCATCGGACCTTGGCGGAGATGCCGAATCCCGGCGACGGACCCTTCGGTCTCGTGCGGCAGTGGCTCGACGACGCGGCGGCCGCCGGCGGACGCAATCCGAATGCGATGTCGCTCGCGACCGTCGGCGCGGACGGCCGTCCGGCCGTGCGCATGGTGCTGCTGAAGGGGTTGTCGGAAGCGCACGGCTATGTCGTGTTCTACACGAACTATCGCTCGCGCAAGGGGCGCGAGCTCGACCGGCACCCGTGGGCCGCGGCCGCGCTCTACTGGGCACCTCTCGGCCGGCAGATTCGGCTCGAAGGCCGGGTCGTGCGCTCGCCGGATAGCGAGAGCGACGCATACTTCGCGACGCGTCCGTTCCGCAGCCAGCTGAACGCGTGGATCAGCGAGCAGAGCGAGCCGCTCGCGGACGGCGACGATCTCATGCGGCGCGCGGACGCGAAGGCGGCCGAGCTCGGCGGCACGGCCCAGGACGATGCGGTGCCGCCCCGGGCCGTGCCGCGCCCGCCGTTCTGGGGCGGCTATCGGCTCTGGTGCGACCGCGTCGAGCTTTGGAGCGAGGGCGCGGGGCGCTTCCACGAGCGGATCGAGTACCTGCGCGAGCTCGACGTCGCCGCGGCCCGCATCGATGCGGGCCCATGGCGCTCCCGACGCCTGCAGCCGTGAGCCGCGCGCCGGGTCCGTACGCCGCGCGGCTGCGCGGCTTCCTCGCGAGAACCGCGTTACGCGCCGCGTGGCTCGCCGTTGCCGCGTGGGCCGGCGCGGCAGCCGGCGAGGAGCGGATCGTCAACGTCAGCCAAGGCACGAACATTGCCGTCGCGCTCTTCCCCGACGGCGAATCCCTCGTCGTCGACCTGCTCGGGCGCTTGTGGAGGCTCCCAACCTCGGGCGGCGGCGCGACTCAGCTCACGCCCGACGACGAGGCCGCGCGGCTTCCGCGCGTCTCGCCGGACGGGCGGCAGATCGTCTACGAGCGGCTCGTCGGCGGTCAGCGCGACATTTGGCTGCTCGACGTCGAAAGCGGCGAGCGCCGCGCGCTCGTCGCGGGCGAGCACGACGATCGCGAGCCCGACTTCACCGCCGACGGACGTGCCGTGGTCTTCGCGTCGAATCGGACCGGCCGCTTCTGCCTCTGGCGTATCGAGCTCGATACCGGCGTGCTGACGCAGCTCACCGCCGAGCCCGGCGACGCATCGTTCCCGACCGCGTCGGCGCACGGCGAGATCGCGTACGTGCGACGGGAGCCCGCGGGCTGGTCGCTGCGCGCGCTGCTGCCGACCGGCGTCAGCGTCGAGCTCTATCGCTCGCCCGATCGGCTGAGCGCGCCGAGCTGGCGGGCCGGCGGGGGCGTCGTCGTGTTCAATGAGCAGCGCAGCCGGCCGCGCAGCAGCGCACTGAAGATGCTGGTGCTGTCCGACGACCCGGTCGTGAAGACGTTGACGCGCAACGAGGACGTCTTCGAGTCCCGCGCCGCATGGGCTTCGCCGGGCGAGTACTACTACACCGCCGACGGGCGCATCTGGCGGCGCGGCATCGCTTACGTATCCCGCGAGCCCGTGCCCCTGTTCGCCGCGGTCACGGTCGAGGCCGAATCGCCGCCGCCGATCGAGACCGCGCTCGACACGCCCGGGCCTCACCCCGCGCTCGGCAGCGCCGGAGGCTCGCGCTCGGCCAACGGCAAGATCGAGGTCGTCGCGGCGCTCGGCGATCTATGGCTCGTCGAACGGCGCGGTCAGCCGCGGCGCCTGACGGACGATGCGTTCGTCGACGTCGATCCCGTCGTCTCGCCCCGCGGCGATTTCGCGGTCTTCGCGAGCGACCGCGGCGGCGACATGGACTTGTGGCGCATCGACCTGTCGAGCGGCGAGCTCACGCGGCTGACGCGAAGCGGCGCGAAGGCGCACTCCCCCGCGCTGTCGCCCGACGGGACGCGGGTCGCGTTTCTCGAGACGCGCGGCTTCGATCCGGCGAGCGACGCCCGGCTGCACGTGCTGCACTTGGGATCGAGCCGCATGCTGACGCTCGCCGACGGGCTCGCCGGCGCGCGCCGGCCGCGCTGGGACGGCGACGCGCGCATCGCGGTCGAGGCCGCGGCCGACGACGGCGTCGGCGCGAGCGTGCTCCTGTTCGATGCGGCGAGCGGCCGCGCGCTCGGTCGAGCCGAGCCGCCCGCCGACGCTGCGGATCCGCATCCGGAGCCGCCCGCGCTCGCGTGGCAGCCCGCCGCGCCGGACGAGCCGTACGTGATTCAGGTCGGACGGCTCTTCGACGGGATTCGCAGCGATTATCGCCGCCATGTCGACATCCATGTCGAAGGCCAGCGGATCAAGGCGATCGTCGCGCGCGGCATGCTGCCGTTGCCCGAGCGCGTGGTCGACGTCCGAGACGGAACGATCATTCCGGGCCTGATCGACGTGCACGCGCACCAGACATCGATCCTGGGCGAGCGGCTCGGCCGAACATGGCTCGCGCACGGCGTGACGACGGTACGCGAGGTCGCCGACGACGTCGCGGCCGCGCTCGAGCGCGCGGAATCGTGGGCTGCCGGACGACGCCTCGGACCGAGGCTCGTCGTCTCGCCGGCGCGGCCCGACGCCGCGCCGACGCCCGGCTCCGAGCACGCCCCGGCCGTCGCCGCCGCGGTCCCGGTCGCCGGCGCCGGAGGGCTGCATCCGGCGCCAGCGCTGTTCGTGCCGTCGAGCGCGTCGCCGTTGCGCTGGCTTGCGGTCGAGCATGAACGGCGCCGGTCTCGCGGCCTCGCGCCGACGTCGCCGCTCGGGCTTTCGTACGAGGACGTGCTGAATACGATCGTCGAATCGCGGGCCGGCGTGATGACGAGCCTCGCGGCTGCCGGCGGAATACGACTCGATGCGCGCGCCGTGCGGCGGCTGCTCGCGCATCCGACTTTCCGCCGCGCCTATCGCGACGAGGAGCGGGCCCGCTGGCTCGACACGGTTGCGCCGACGGGCTCGCTCGACGCCCTGCAGCGCAATCTCGCGCGCCTCGTCCGGGCGGGCGCGCTCGTCGCCGTCGGCACCGAGGCGCCGGCGATTCCGTACGGCCTCGGCATTCATCTCGAGATGGCATTGCTCGCCGACGCGGATATTCCGCCCGACCAGGTCCTGCGAATCGCGACGGCGTCGAATGCGCTCGCGCTCGGACTCGATCGGCAGCTCGGCACGATCGAGGAGGGCAAGCTCGCGGACCTCGTCGTCGTCGACGGCAACCCGCTTATCGACGTCGGCGACGCGCTGAACGTCGTCGCCGTCGTCCGCGGCGGCGTCTGGATCGACAGCGAAACGCTGCTGCGCTGACGCGCAATGCGCCGAAAGTTGCGCAGCCCTCGCGGACAAAGGGTTACGCCGCGATCGTGACCGATTGCTTTAGCTACCCGGCGTAACCGCGTCGTCGGTAATCCTTACAAGCCGCTCACCGGCCAACCATCCCGGATGCCGCACTTTTCCCGCAGTTTATTGAAACGACTAAGAATTTCCGGATATGGCACGTGTTTTGCTCTATTCGGATCGACCCCGGACGGGGTCAGTGAGTGCGCAAACCGACAGAAAACGATGCGATCGAGCAACGTGTTCTGTTAAATTTGATTCCGACATAACAAGAAGAAGAACGAGAACAAGAAGAAGAGCGAACGGCTGTCACAACTACGAGAACAAACAGGGTTCATACCGTAACAAGGGAATGACCTGCAGCCAGGCCGCATAGAAACCGTAAACTCCGATAACAAGAAAAGCTGACCCGGCGCTCCCACCGCCGGGTTTTTCTTTTTTTGGGAAGCCTCTTTCGACGCTCGTGAACCGCTCGCCGTCTGGCGGCGGCCCCCCGTGCCCGCGCCGCGGCACGGCCCGCGCCGCACGGCTCGGGCTCGCCCTCTTGTTATCATGTCGGTTGCCACGACGACGCCTTCGACGATGGGCCACCGCCTGACGAAAATCTACACGCGCACCGGCGACGACGGCACGACCGGCCTCGCCGGCGGGAAGCGGGTGCCGAAGCACGCGGCCAGAGTCGCCGCGATCGGCGATATCGACGAGACGAGCAGCGCGCTCGCGCTCGTGCTCGCCGAGCCGGACGTGACGCCGTCCGTGCGCGACGCGCTCCTGCGCATTCAGCACGAGCTCTTCGAGGTCGGCGCATCGCTCGCGATGCCCGAATATCCTGGTGTCGGCGCCGACGACGTCGCGCAGCTCGAGCGCGATCTCGACGCGTTGAACGAGCAGCTTCCGCCGCTGACCGAGTTCGTGCTGCCCGGCGGCGGCCGTGCCGCGTCCGCGTGCTATCTCGCGCGCGCCGTCGCCCGTCGGGCGGAGCGCAGCGCATGGGCGCTCGCGAGCGAGGAGCCCGTCGATCCCGACCTGCTGCGCTATTTGAATCGCCTATCGGACTTTCTGTTCGTCGCTGCCCGCCGCCTGACGCTCGACGGCGGCGCGGCGGAAACGCTGTGGAAGAAGCGCTCGCTGCGCCCGAAAGCGTAGCCGAGCGGGCGTGACGAGACGCGCTAGCGCACGGCGGGGGGCCTCGGGCTAGACGGCCCAGCCGAACAGAGTCATCAGCGCGACCGCGCTGATCCAGATGAACAACGTGCGCATCACGACGCGCATCGCATTGCGCGCCGCGGCGCCGGAATTCGCCGGCTGCTCGAGAAAGCCGGTCATCGCGGCCCTGCCGACCTCCGCGACGAGCCGATCGTTGCTCGAGCGGAGCGACGCCCGCTCGCGCGGTCCGACCCGACGCCAGGCGTTCCACGCATCGTCGAAGCTGCCGGCGAGCGCATAGCCGAGCGCCGCGAGCCGCGCCGGAATCCACGCGAGCACGGCATGAATCGACTCGGCGGCGGGCAGCGCGGTTCCGAGCGCGCGCTCGCGGGCCGACTCGAACGCCGCGCGGCGACGCAGCAGGTCGCTGACGCGGAACAGCCACGCGCCGACCGGACCCAGCACAACGAACCAGAACACGATGCCGAAGATCCGGTTCGTCGCTTGGACGAAAATCGCCTCCTCGACCGCGTCGACGTCGCGAGTCGCGTGCCGCGATTCCGAGAGCTCCGTCATCGCCCGCTGCGCCGCGTCCCGATCGCCGACCGCAAGCGCCGCACAGTAGTCGTCGACCTCGCTCCCGAGATCACGCGGCCCGAGGCACAGGAAAACGATCAGCACCGCGAACAGCAGGTACGGCAGATCCCACGGGACGAACGTCTCCTCGAGGACGAGGCTGGCCCACAGCACGGGTGCCGTCGCGAGCAACAGCGCCGCGACGAGCAACGCGGCGGCGCCGGGCGGCGCCAGACGCTCGGCACGACCGAGCGCGAAATCGAAGTACGGGTCGAACCATCTGAGCTCGCGGAGCTTCAGCCGCCGCGTGGCGACGTGCTCGAGCGCGAGACTCAGCATCAACGCGATCAGCTTCATCGCTAAGACATCCGCTCGATCGATCGCCGGCAAAGCGCCCAGTCGAACGCCGGCCCCGGATCCGTCTTTCGGCCCGGCGCGATGTCGGAGTGCCCGACGATCGGCGCACGGGCGAGGCTCGGGTATGAGGCCCGCAAGGCCTTGATGACGCGCGCGAGCGCCTCGTACTGCGCGTCTTCGTACGGCACGTCGTCGGCGCCTTCGAGCTCGATCCCGACGGAAAAATCGTTGCACCGCTCGCGGCCTCGCCATGACGATGCGCCGGCGTGCCAAGCCCGAAGACCGAAATCGACGTACTGCGTCACGGCACCGCTCCTCGCGATCAGCACATGCGCCGAAACCTCGACCGATGCGATCTCCGCGAAGTACGGGTGGGCGCTCGGATCGAGCCGGTTCACGAACAGATCGTCGATCCACGGGCCGCCGAACTCGCCGGGCGGCAGGCTGATCCCGTGGATCACGATGAGATCGAGCGCGGTGCCGGCCGGCCGGCAGTCACAGTTCGGCGACGGCACGCGCCGTACGCCTGAAATCCAACCCCTGTCGATGATCATTGCCGTGCTACATTGGCCCTGGCCGCCGCAAGCCGCCGACGTCGCGCACTATATAACACGCTCGGCGACGCCGACGGGCGACGCCGCACCATCGGGACCGAGCCGACGCCATGTCAGACCGCCGCATCACTCGCCTTTACGTCGATCGGGATCTCGGCCTCGATCGCGCACCGCTGACCGAGCGACAGACTCGATACCTCGGCACCGTGCTCAGGCTGCGGCGCGGCGACCGCGTGCTCGCGTTCAACGGCCGAGGACAGGAACGCTACGCGGCGATCGCATCGCTGTCGAAGACGCACGGCGAGCTCGAGCTGCTCGATCCCGTCGAGCCGCTGCCGGAGTCCTCGCTCGCGCTGACGCTGATACAGGCGCTGCCGAAAATGGAGGCGATGGACCTCGTCGTGCAGAAGGCGACGGAGCTCGGCGTCCGCGCGCTGTGGCCCGCGACGTCCGATTTCAGCGTCGTCAGGCTCGATGCCGAGCGCGCCGCGAAGCGAGTCGGGCATTGGCAGCGGGTCGCGCAGAGCGCAT
>CAYMAF010000034.1:0-19932 GCA_964388365.1 uncultured Gammaproteobacteria bacterium
CGCCGAGCGCCTGCTCCTGCGCCGGGTTCGAGATATACGCCGTCTCGACGAGCACGGCCGGCACGTCGGGCTGCTTCAGCACGAGGAATTTCGCCCGCTGCACCTGGTGCTTGCGCATCGCCGTGACCGTGCCGAGGCGGTGGATCAGCCGCTCGCCGGCCGCGGTGCTCGCGGAAAGCTGCGCGTTCTGCGAAAGATCGAGCAGCACATGGCGCAGCACCGGGTCCTTGTCCGCAAGCGAAACGCCGCCGATCGTATCCGACGCGTTCTCGCGCGCGGCGAGCCGGCGCGCGACCTCGTCGCTCGCCCCCTGCTCCGACAGCACGTAGACCGTCGCGCCGCGTGCGCTCGGGTCGCGATACGCGTCGGCGTGAATCGACACGAACAGGTCCGCGCGCGCCTTGCGCGCGATCTCGCGCCGCTCGTTCAGCGAGATGAAATAGTCGCCGTCGCGCGTCAGCACCGGCCGGATACCGGGCTGGCGCTCGAGCTCGGCCGCGAGCCGCTTCGCGATCGCGAGCACGACGTCCTTCTCGCGCACGCCGCGCCTCCCGCTCGCGCCCGGATCCTCGCCGCCGTGGCCGGGATCGATCACGACGACGAGATCCCGTCCGCCGGCCGGCGCGGCCGGCGCCGTCGTCCGCTTCACGACGGCGGTCGCGTGCGCGGGCTCGAGGTCGATGACCAGGCGGTGGCCGTATTGCTCGTTCGGCGGCAGCAGAAAGCTCTTCGGCTGCACCGCGTCCTTCAGATCGAGGACGACGCGCAGCTCGCCGCCCGGCCGGTTACCGGTGCGCACGGCCGACACGTAGCCCTTCGGCTCAGGCAGCGCCAGCGCGCGCCGCGCGGACGTGCGCGGCAAATCGATGACGATGCGGTGCGGGTTCGCGAGCGAGAAGACGCGATGCTCGGCCGGCGCGGAAAGATCGAGGACCACGCGCGTCGCCTCCGGACCCGACCAGACTCTGACGCCCTCGACTTCCGCCGGGCTCGCGGCGTGCGGCCATACGACCGATACGAGCCACAGCGCGAGCGGTGCCCATGCCCGGATGCGCACGCTAGCCTCCCCGTTCAGCGGTTCGTGTTGATGTTATCGGCCTTTCTATCGGCTTTCGTCCGTTTTTGCAATAGGAATGAGCAAATTAGCAACCATACCTAGAATTAAGCTCAGCTAAAGTGCCGACGGCGGCATGTCCCGCGTCCGACCGCGCCGAGATCCCGATCCGGCGCGAGGCCCGGCCGACGATCTCGAACTTGAGCTCGATATCCGCGATCGCCGCGAGCGAAGGGGCACGCTCGGCCCATTCGACGAGCAGCCAAACGTCCCGCCGATCGAGCCAGTCGCGCAGGCCGAGCATCTCGAGCTCGTCGTCGCCGGCCAGACGATAGAGGTCGAGATGCACGAGCGTCAGGCCGTCGAGCGGATAGTGCTCGACGAGAGTGTAAGTCGGCGACGGCACGCGGCCGGTATGACCGAGCCCGCGCAGCATCGCACGCACCCACGTCGTCTTGCCGCTGCCGAGATCGCCCGCCAGCGCGACGATCAACGGGGCGAGGCCCTCGGTGCGCCAGCGCCGCGCCGTCTCGGCGGCCGCGGCGGCGAGCGCCTCCTCGCTGTCGAGCCGCCAGCTCGAAGACTCCGTGCTCACCGGCCCCACCCGAGGATCACAGCGGATTCGCGCGGCGCCGCAGCGCCGGCAGCAGGTCGCCCGCGATCATACCGCGCTCGCCGTCGCGCGCCGCATCGTCGCCGGCGAGCGCGTGCAGCAGGACGCCGGCACGCGCTGCGGTCGGCAGATCGCCGATCTGCACCGCGAGGCCGCCGAGCACGCCGGCGAGCACGTCGCCGGTGCCGCCGGTCGCCATCCCGGGATTGCCGTGATCGCAGACCGAGACGCGCCCGTTCGCGCAGACGAGCGAGCACGCGCCCTTCAGGACCGCCGCGGCATCGAGCCGGTCCGCGAGCTCGCGGACCGCGCCGAGCCGGTCCGCCTGCACGTCGGCCGTCCCGATCCCGAGCAGGCGTCCGGCCTCGGCCGGATGCGGCGTCACGATCCACCGCCCGCGCGGCGCCGGGCGCTCGGCAAGCAGATTCAGCCCGTCGGCATCGACGACCAGCGGCCGATCGGAGGCGATCACACGCTCCCAAAGCCGCCGCCCCCACGCGTCGCGGCCGAGCCCCGGCCCGAGCACGACCGCATCGGCGATTTCGAGCAGCGGCTCGAGCGCGTCGGCGGTCTCGATCCCGCGGCACATCAGCTCCGGCCGCCCCGACATCACCGGCGCGAGGCTCTCGGGGTGCGTCGCGACGTACACGAGCCCCGCGCCGACTCGTAGCGCCGCCTCGGCCGCGAGCCGGATCGCGCCGGACATGCCGGGTGCGCCGCCGACGAGGAGCAGCCGGCCGTTCGTCCCCTTGTGCGCGGTGCGCGCCCGGCGCGGCAGCGCGTGCTCGAGATCGCGCTGCGACAGGCGCGTCAGCGCGGGCTCGAAACGCCGCCGCGCGCTCGCGGGGATCTCGAGATCCGCGAACGCGAGCGTGCCCAGATAATCGGGCGCTTCGCCGAGAAACAGCCCCTGCTTCAGCCCGACGAACGTGATCGTCAGATCGGCGCGCACGGCGGCGCCGAGCACGCGGCCGGTATCGGCGTCGAGACCGGACGGCACATCGAGCGAGAGGATCGGCACCTTCGCATCGTTCATTGCGGCGATCGCCGCGGCGAACGGCCCGTCGACCGGACGATCGAGACCCGTGCCGAGCAGCGCGTCGACGATCAGGTCGGGCACGAACGTGCCGTCGCCGCCGAACGGAACGATGTCGACGCCCGCGGCGCGGCCCTCTTCGCACGCACGCCTCGCATCGCCGCGCAACCGCTCCGGCGGCACGACGGCGATAGCGCGAACGGCGAGGCCCGCGGCGTGCGCGAGCCTTGCGATGACGTACCCGTCGCCGCCATTGTTCCCGCCGCCGCAAAAGACCGCGATGCTGCGTGCCGCGGGCCAGCGCTCACGCAGCGCGGCGAGCGCCGCGGCGCCGGCGCGGCACATCAGCTGGTAGCCCGGGATGCCGAGCTCGTCGATCGCGACGCGGTCGATCGACCTGACCTGGTCCGCGGCATAAACATCGCTCGGCAGCGCGTCGGGTACGGGCATCATCGCGCCATTATACTGAGAGCCTGTCGGGCGCCTGGTCGCCCGACGAGGCGAGCGCGGCCCGCTCGAGCGGCGTCACGACGCTCACCTCGCCTCCACCGCAGCCGACCTCCGCCGACCACGGAGCGAGATGACCGACCAGCCCCATCACCGAGCCGAGCCGCACGAGCCCCGTCGGCCGCTGTCCTCCGACGCCCTCGCCGCGCTCGCGGATCGGATCCGCGAAGAAGGTGCCGCGCTCGGCTTCGGCAAGATCGGCATCACCGGCATCGATCTTCGTGAAGACGAGGCCTGGCTCGAGCGTTGGCTCGCGCTCGGCCGGCACGGCGAGCTCGACTATATGGCGCGCCACGGCACGAAACGCTCGCGGCCGGCGGAGCTCGTGCCCGGCACGATCCGCGTGATCTCCGCGCGCCTCGACTACTGGCCCGAGCAGGCGGCGGACGCGGTCGAAACGCTCCGCGACGGCTCTCGCGCGTATATCTCGCGCTACGCGCTCGGCCGCGACTATCACAAGGTCATGCGCCGGCGGCTCAAGAAGCTCGTCGATGCGATCGAGCCGCACGCCGGACCGTTCGGCTACCGCGTGTTCACCGACAGCGCGCCGGTGCTCGAGAAGGCGCTCGCGCGCAATGCCGGGCTCGGGTGGATCGGCAAGCACACGAATCTCATCGACCGCGACGCCGGCTCGTATTTCTTTCTCGGCGAGATCTTCACGGATCTGCCGCTGCCGGTCGACGCGCCGGCGAGCGCCCACTGCGGCACGTGCACCGCATGTCTCGAGGTTTGCCCGACCGGCGCGATCGTCGCGCCGTACGAGGTCGACGCCAGGCGCTGCATCTCGTATCTGACGATCGAGCTGCGCGGACCGATCCCCGAGCCGCTGCGCCCGCTGCTCGGCAACCGGATCTTCGGCTGCGACGACTGTCAGCTCTTTTGCCCGTGGAACAAATTCGCGCGGCCCGCCGCGCTGCCCGACTTCGCGCCGCGCCACGATCTCGACGCCGCAAAGCTCGTCGAGCTCTTCCGCTGGACCGAGGACGAGTGGTCGGCGCGCACCGAGGGCAGCGCGATTCGCCGTGCGGGCTACGAGGGCTGGCTGCGCAATATCGCGGTCGCGCTCGGCAACGCGCCGGCGGATACGGAAGTCGACGCCGCGCTCGCCGAGCGCTCGGATCACCCGTCGCCGCTCGTGCGCGAGCACGTCGCGTGGGCGATCGAGCAGCGGCGGCGCAACGCCGCGTAGATCACCGGCTCGTGTTATCGATGAGGCGCGCGCGCCCGAGACGCGCAGCGCCGAGCACGATGAGCCCGGATGCGGCATCGCCGGGCTCGGGCTTGCCGAGGTCCGCGGCCCGCCGAACCTCGACGTACTCGGGCGTGAACCCGGCGTGCTCGAGCGCCTGGATCGCGTCGCGCTCGATCCGCGCATGGTCTTCGTCGCCGGCCGCGAGCGCCGCCTGCGCCGCCGCGAGCGCGCGCGACAGCGCCGGCGCCCTGGCGCGCTCTTCGGGCGTCAGATAACGGTTGCGCGAGCTCATCGCGACGCCGTCGGGCTCGCGCACCGTCGCGCCGGAAATGACGCGGACCGGCAGCCTCAGATCCTCGATCATCCGCTCCACGAGCAAGAGCTGCTGGTAGTCCTTTCGCCCGAGCACGAGCACGTCGGGCGCGACGATATTCAGCAGCCGGCAAACGACGGACCCTACGCCGTCGAAATGGCCCGGCCGGCTCGCGCCGCAGAGCTCCGACGCGAGCGGCGGCAGCACGACGCGGACCGCGTGGTGCGTGCCGAACGGATAGATCTCGTCGTCGGACGGCACGAAGAGCAGGTCGACGCCGCCGTCGCCCTCGAGCCGCGCCCGATCCTCGTCGAGCGTCCGGGGATAGCGCTCGAAATCCTCGCCGGGGCCGAACTGGGTCGGGTTCACGAAGATCGACGTCACGACCCGATCCGCGGCCTTGCGCGCGAGCCGGACGAGACTCAGATGCCCGTCGTGCAGATTGCCCATCGTCGGCACGAGCGCGACGGTCTGGTGCGCGGCCCGCCAGCGTGCGACCCGATCGCGCACGTCGGCGACGGTTGCGGCCGTTGGCAGTTCTGACACAGCGTCCCCTCGCGTCGAACGGATTATTTTAACGAAGCGCCGGAACGCCCGATCTCGGGCTCGAGCCCCGCGGTCACCCGAGCGCCTCGGCCGCCGGGTTGTAGTAATGGCGGCCGTGACGAATCCGTAGAATCCTCTGCAGCAGCTCCTGGTAGTCCGCCTCGCGGTGGATCGGATCGATCGACGCGGCGTTGACGATCAGCAGCGGCGCGGCATCGAAATCGTAGAAGAACCGTGCGTACGCATCGCCGAGGCGCTCGAGGTAGGCCTCGTCGATCGACTGCTCGTAAGCGATCCCGCGCATCGCGATGCGCCGCAGCAGCACGCTCGCCGGCGCCTGCAGATAGACGACGAGATCGGGCTTCGGCGGATCGAGCTCGAGGGTCGCCGCGACCTGATCGTAGAGCGCGAGCTCGTTCGCATCGAGGTTGAGCTCGGCGAACAGCCGGTCCTTGTCGATCAGGAAGTCGGCGATCCGAACCGGCGAGAACAGATCCGCCTGACGGATCTGCTCGATCTGCCGGGCGCGCTGGAACAGGAAAAAGAGCTGCGTCGGCAGCGCCGCATGCCGGCGGTTGCGGTAGAAGCGCTCGAGGAACGGGTTCTCCTCGGCGCGCTCGAGAATCAGCTCGCTCGCGAAGCTCTGCGCGAGGCGCTTCGCGAGGCTCGTCTTGCCGACGCCGATCGGTCCCTCGATCACGATGAAGCGCGGCCCGTCGACAGGGATGACACCTGTGTTGTCGTTCATTGGCTCGGTTTCGCGCCCCCGGATCCCGGAGGCGACTTTACCGGATTCGGGCGGGGGCTGGTCAATCAGGCGGCGTCGAAAGCGCTGCCGGCGGCCGCGCGGCTGCGGCTCCTTCGCCGCCGAGGCTGGCGCCGGCGTTTCCCGCCGCCGAACGCCTCGCGCTGCTCCTCGGGCGTCATCTCTTGGACTTTCGTCCAGAACTCCGCAAGCTCCGGGTCAACCTCGCCGCACCGGCTCCGCAGCACGAGAAAATCGTACGCGGCGCGGAAGCGCTTGTGCTCGAGCAGCCGAGCCGCGCGCGCCCCGCGGCGGTTCTCGAATCGCGGCTGCATCGCGAGAATCTCCTTCATCGGCGACGCGAAGCGCTTCGGCAGCGTCGTATGCCGCTGCTGCTCGGTCACGACGCGGTGCGCCGCCTCGGCAATCGCGAGCGCCGGGGCATAACGCTCGGCCTCGAGCGCCTTCGCCTCCGCGCGGATCGCGGGCCACAGAAACACGGCGTACAGGAACGTCGGCGTGACGGGCTTGTCCTCGCGGATCCGCTGATCGGTATTCGCGAGCCCGAGCCGGACGAATTCGACGTCCGCATCGCCGCCCTCGCGCCGAAACGCCTCCTCGGTTTTCGGAAACAGATACTCGAAGAGCCCGTGCTCGCGAAGCAGATCGAACGACCGCACCGCGTGGCCCGCCTGAAACAGCTTCAGGACCTCGTCGAACAGCCGCGCCGGCGGGACGTCGGCGAGCAGCGGCGCGAGGCGCGGAATCGGCTCGGCCGTCTCCGGCGCGATCGTGAAATCGAGCTTCGCCGCGAGCCGCACCGCGCGCAGCATCCGCACGGGATCCTCGCGATAGCGCGTCTCCGGATCGCCGATCAGGCGCAGCGTGCGGC
Organism: uncultured Gammaproteobacteria bacterium; assembly: GCA_964388365.1. Lineage (GTDB taxonomy): Bacteria > Pseudomonadota > Gammaproteobacteria > Steroidobacterales > Rariloculaceae > ZC4RG20. The sequence continues at coordinate 6,899 of CAYMAF010000034.1, forward strand.
TCTTGATATCCTCGAGGCCGCTCGTATAGTCCCACAGCGTGAAGTCGGCGATGTTGTAGTAGAGCGCGTTGACCGTGAAATCGCGCCGCCAGACGTCCTCGTCGATCGTGCCGTAGACGTTGTCGCGCAGAATTCGGCCGGTCTCGTCGTGCATGCGGTCGTCGTCTTCGCCGGCCGCGCCGGACGCGCGGAACGTGGCGACCTCGACGATGTCGCGCCCGAAACGGATATGCGCGAGGCGGAAGCGGCGGCCGATCAGCCGGCAGTTGCGAAACAGCGCGTCGACCTCCTCGGGCCGCGCGTCCGTGACGACGTCGAAATCCTTCGGATCCCGGCCGAGCAGAAGATCGCGCACGCCGCCGCCGACGATGAACGCGGAAAAGCCCGCGTTCTTGAGCCGGTAAAGAACCTTGAGCGCGTTGTTCGAGATGTTGGCCCGGCTGATCGTGTGCTCGGAACGAGGAATGATCTTGGGCTGTTGCCGGGGCTCGATGTCAGTGGAGTTCAAAAAGCTTCCGTGTGGTTTAACCTCGTTGAAATCCGGGCTATCATACCAGCCCTCGCGGAACCTAGGCACCCGCGCTCCCTTCGTCTAGCGGTCTAGGACGCCGCCCTCTCAAGGCGGAAACATGGGTTCGAGTCCCGTAGGGAGCGCCACTTCCCCCTTTCCCGCGCTCGCTCTGCGAGCGAGCGAAGCACGAGCTGGTCCGAACCGTGACCGGCGTCCCGGCATCGCCTTTCGCGCCGTAGTACGATGCTGACCTCGCCCGAATGCGCCGCAGACAATAAAAGTCTCGTCGTCGAGCTAGGCTGCGGCGCATTTCGGGCTCTTCCTTCCTCTGCCCCCCGTCCGAGCCCTCGCACCGCGGTCGCGCTTACGGATCTCATCGAACCGTTTTCCAGCCGTGACACAGCGCACAGAACGCTCCAGCCCGCGAAATTATGGTAAGACTGCGAGCCGGCGGCCGGCGCCGGCGCTTCGGCGGCGACAGACGCGACTCACTGACTTCGACACGGGGGCGATATGTTCGACATCGGCAAGAAGGGCACGGACAAGGGGCAGGACATGGTGCGTAACGATCAGGCCTCGAGCTTCTCTCCGCAGAGCGAGGCGCCGCGGCGCCCGAGCGGCCGCGACGTCGCGGTGATCGGCCCGTCGATCCGCATCGACGGCGATCTGCGCGGCGAGGAGGACCTGTTGATCGAGGGCGAGGTCAAGGGCACGGTCCTGCTCAAGGACAATCGTCTGACGATCGGCACGCAGGGCCGCGTGAAGGCGAACGTGATCGCGAGCTCGATCGAGGTCGAAGGCATGATGGAAGGCGACCTCGTCGGCGTCGAGCGCGTCGTCGTGCGCGCGAGCGCGCACGTCAAGGGCAATATCGTTTCGCCGCGGATCAGCGTCGAGGACGGCGCCCGGTTCAAGGGCACGATCGACATGGACGCCGAGGCCGTCGAGGCCGCGACCGGCCAGAAGCGCGGCTCGGTCGCACCTCTGACGAGCGGCACGGTCGGCGCGCCGAAGGGCGTGCCCGGCACCGGCGCAAAGCCCGCCGAAGCGGCGGCCGGCGGCAAGTCCGACTGAGCGGCGCCGAAAGCCGATCGCGCGGGTCCGGCGTTTGCCGGGCCCGCACACGCCGCCCCGCACCGGGGCGCGGCGCCTTCGTATGAGAAGCCGTTTCGCCGCGTACCCGGCGCATCGGCATCGAGTCGGCGCCCCTGCGCCGAGCCGCCCGCTCTAGCGGCGCCAGAAGGCCGGCGTCAGCAATACCAGGAACGTGAAGATCTCGAGCCGACCGAGGATCATCGAGAACGCCATCAGCAACGTCGCCGGCTCACTCATGCCGGCAAACGTCACGGCGACGTCGCCGAGCCCGGGCCCCAGATTGTTCAGCGTCGTCGATACCGCGCCGAATGCCGTGATCTGATCCACCCCGTCGAGCATCAGCACGACCATCAGCACGGCGAACACGGCGACATACACCGTGAAGAACCCCCAGATCCCGTCGATGATGCTGTCCGATACGATCCGGCCGTCGACCCGGACCGGATTCATCGAGCGCGGGTGGATCAGCCGCCGCAGATGCACGCCGGCCTGTTTCGCGAGGATCACGACGCGAATGACCTTGAGCCCTCCGGACGTCGAGCCCGCGCAGCCGCCGACGAAGCTCGCGAAGATCATCAGCACCGGCAGCGCGAGCGGCCACAGCGCGAAATTCGCCGTCGTGAAGCCGGTCGTCGACACCGTCGAAACGACCTGAAACGCCGCGTATCTGAGCGCTTCGATCGGGCCGTCGTACGCGTCCGTCGCGTAGAGCACGACCGCGGTAAACGCCGTGAGGCCGGCGGACGCCAGCAGGAAGACTCGAGTCTGCGTATCGCGCCCGTAAAGGCGGAAGTGCATCGCGCGCCACGCGAGAAAATGCACGCTGAAATTGATACCGCCGATCAGCATGAACACGATCGCGACGAGCTCGATCAGCGGGCTGTCGAAATACGCGATGCTCGCGTCGTGCGTCGAATAGCCGGCCGTCGCCACCGTCGTCATGCCGTGCGCGATCGCGTCGAACGGCTCCATCCCGGCGAGCCAGTAGCAGAGCGCGCATGCGGCCGTGAACGCGACGTAGAGCGCGGAGAGACGGCGTGCGGTCCTTGCGATGCGCGGCGTGATGCGCTCGTCCTTGAACGGCCCCGGCACCTCGGCGCGGTAGAGCTGCATGCCGCCAATGCCGAGCATCGGCAGCATCGCGACCGACAGCACGATCACGCCAATCCCGCCGAGCCACTGCAGCTCCTGCCTGTAGAGCAGGATCGATTTCGGCATCGCGTCGAGCCCCGACAACACCGTCGCGCCGGTCGTCGTGTAGCCCGACGCCGATTCGAACACCGCCTCGGCGAACGAGAGGTCGAGCGAAAGCATGAACGGGACGGCGCCGAGCAAGCTCATCGCAGTCCACATCAACGCGACGATCGCGAAACCGTCGCGGCTCCTGATCGTGGCCTCGCGAGCCCTGACCGGCAGCCACAGCGCGAGGCCCGCGGCCGCCGCGAGCGCGAACGTGAGCGAGAAATGCGCGGCTTCGCCGTCGCGATACAGCAGCGAGACCGCGAGGGGCGGGATCAGCGTCGTGCTGAACAGCATGAACAGCACGCCGAGCGTTCGGATTGTGACCGCGAGCTTCAACGGCGCCCTTTCGGCTCTGCCCTTCCCCGGCGCGGGCGGCGATATTCTAGCCTCGCCGGCCTGCTAAGATGCGCCGCAGCGATTTCGACGATCCTCGAGGAGGAGTACATGGCACGCTTGGAGATCACCACCGGAGTCGAGCGGCGATCCGTCGCACGAAAGCTCGCGCAGACGGCCGCCGCGGCACTGCTCGCCGCCGCGCTCGCCGGGCCGGCAGCCGCGCAACAGAGCGCGCAGAGCAAGATCGAGCACATCAAGGTGCTTTCGCCGTCGATCGAGGGCAATCTGCAGGGCAATTCCGCCGAGCGCGACGTCCTCGTCTACCTCCCGCCGAGCTATTCGACGGAGACGAGCCGGCGCTATCCGGTCGTCTATCAGCTTCACGGCTGGCTTCCGGGCGCCGAGCAATGGGCGCAGATGATCGAGCTCAAGGAACGCACGGACCGCGCGATCGCCTCCGGCGCCGCGAAGGAAATGATCGTCGTGCTGCCGGACTCGCAAGGCATCTTCGGCGGCGCGATGTACTCGACGTCGGTCACGAGCGGCGACTTCGAAAGCTTCATCGCGCACGACCTCGTTGCGGAGATCGACCGCCGCTACCGCACGATCCCCGAGCGTCGCAGCCGCGGGCTGTCCGGGCATTCGATGGGCGGCTACGGCACGCTGCGCATCGCGATGAAACATCCCGAGCTCTACTCGAGCTTCTACGCGATGAGCTCGTGCTGCGTCGCGCCGTTCGAGGCAAGCGGGCCGTTCATGGAGCAAGCCGCGGCGCTCAAGACGGTCGACGAGGCCAAGACCGCACCGATCTTCGCGCGCGTTCAGCTCACGCAAGCCGCGGCGTGGTCGCCGAACCCGCAGAAGGCTCCGTTCTTCTTCGATCTGCCGCTCGAGAACGGCGAGGTCAACGAGCTCGCGCTGACGAAGTGGAACGCGAATGTCCCGCTCGTGATGGTCGATCAGTACGTACCGGCGCTGAAGCAGTTCGACGCGATCGCGCTCGACGTCGGCGAGCAGGATGGGCTGATCGGCGCGAATCGAGAGCTGTCGGACGTGCTGAACGCGTACGGCATCGAGCACACGTTCGAGACCTACGAAGGCGATCATACGAACCGAGTCGCCGAGCGGTACGGGGAGCACGTTCTGCCGTTCTTCTCGCGCGTGCTCGCGTTCGAGTAACACTGCTCTTCGCAGCCGCGGCGGGGCCGCCATATCCGGCGGCCTCGCCCGGGCGCGACAAGCGACGTGCTCGTCAGCAGCACCCGCAGCGCGACGGACCGTGCCCTTCGGCGAGGACGGCGCCGTCCGCATCGATGCACGTCAGCCGCAGCGTGCGACCGTCCTCGAGCCGCAGCGTCAGCGCTTCGTGCACGAGCGCGCGCGGATCGTCGACGCTCGTCAGATCGAGCCGCCCTTCGACGCGGTGGATGCCCGGCACCGGTAGCCCGGAAGGCGCGAAGCCTTGGTAGCGCTTGACGTCATAGCGGATGCCCGAGAAGGTCCGGCCGGCGCAGTCGATCTCGCCGAGGCCTTCGCAGGACTCGATCAGCCGCATGCCGCCGCTCATGCGCCTTCGCGCCGCACGAGCCGTTCCTCGGTCACGATCACGTCCATCGGGACGTCGTGCGGCTGTGGATAGATCGTCTCGAGCCGCGTGAGCTCGTAGCCCAAGCCGATCGCGAACGGCTTACGCTCGAAGCTCGCGAGCGTGCGGTCGTAATAGCCGCCGCCGTAGCCGAGCCGGTACGTGCCGTCGGTGCCGACGAGCGGGACGAGGCACACGTCCGGCACGACGACGTCGCGCATGGCCGGGATCGGAATCCCCCAGACGTTCTGCCGCGTCATCTTCGACTCGGCCGTCCAGCGATAGAACTCGAGCGGCGCGTTACGCTCGACGACGACGGGAAGCGCCGCCTCGAAGCCCTTGGCGAGCAACCCGCGGACGAACGGCCGCATGTCCGGCTCGCCCCGGATCGGCCAGTAGAATCCGATGACGCACGGCGCGCCCGAGAGCTCCGGCAGGCCGGCGAGATGCTCCGCGATCGCGGCGCCGACTCGCTGCCGCTCCTCGAGCGGCAAAGCCCTGCGCGCTTCGATCAGCCGAGCTCGCTCGGCCTTGCGCCAGCGCTTGATCTCTTCCCACGATTGCATTTCGCGAAAGAGTGTACCGCATCATGCCTTCTGCGCATTCGTCGTAGTGCGCGCTCGGCGTCGGCTGGCCGGCGCGCTCGCGCCCGGATGCTCGCGGGAGGAGACCGTTCGTGCGCGCGACGTCGGCGCGCCGCCCGTTGCGGTCTGCAGGCTGGTTATCCGGTCACGCCGCGCCCTGCGGCACGATTCCGGTATCATGAGACCTCGAACGTCGGAGCTTTCGGTGATGCTGCCACGCCTATTGATATCCGTCGCCGGCGCGAGCGTGATCACGTCTGCGATGCTGCTCGGGATGAATCAGATCGCGCAGCGCTTCAAGGAGCGCGACCCGATGCAGTACTTTCAGATCTCGAGCTTCACGCCGGCGCCGGAAAGCCGGCGGCCGAAGCCGCTGCCGCCGCCGGCCGTGCCTCCCGAGCTTCCGCAGATCGACTATTCCGATCGGCGCGGCGCCCGCGTGCCGCTGTCCGCGCCGAGCGTCGACCCGGATCGGCTCGCCGCCCCGCCCCTCGTCCCCGAGCCGTCGGCCGCCCCGGACGCGCGCTAAAGCACGGAGAAATCCTCGATCGCCGAGGTCGTCGCAAAGCGGCGACTTGTGGATAACTCGGTGGAAAATCGCCGCCTCCGGTCAGGGCTTGACTCGCGATCTCAAATGCTGCAACGGGAAGCCAGATTTATTTTTTCTTTTCTGGCAAATAGTTATCAACGCTTTTTCACGCTTTCTACCTGGTACTTCCCGTAATTGATCGTCCGAGCGGCCGCCGAGGCCCCTGTGGACACTGCGCGCGCATCGCCGTCAAAGCTCGACGCCGGCACGCTCGAGCTCGAGTCTGAGCGGCTCGATCTCGTCGGCGAACCGTCGCCAGCGGCCGACGTTGCCGGCATGGAGCGGCTCGCGAACCTGCACCGCGCTCGCGGTCGCGACCGGCGCGGGATTGCGCTCCGGCTCGAGGCAAGCCTCCTCCCACTCGAGCCCGACGTGCTCGAGCAGGCGCGCCGCCTCGCGGCGCGGATCGGCGATCAGCGCCTCATAGCGAATCTCGAGGAACCGCCCCGGCAGCAGACGCCGCCATTGACGCATCAGCGCGTCGAAGCAGACGTAGTAGCGGCCGATATCCGAAAGATCGTACGCGTAGCGGTAATAGACGTAGTCCGGCGCGAGCAGCCGTCGATAGATCGCGACGCAGGTGTCGAGCGCGCCGCGCCGCACGCAGACGATCCGGGCATTGGGCAGCGCCGCGGCGATGAAGCCGACGAGAAAGAAGTTCATCGGCATCTTGTCGACGAAGCGCGGCTTGCGCCCGGTGATCACCCTCGTGCTTTCGATGTACCTACGGCCGAGCACCGCGAAATCGGCATTCGCGGCCGCGGCGATCGTCTCGGGATCGAGCGTGCGCGACGAGCGAGTACCGGCCGCGCGTTTCACGCACAGGCCGAAGCTCGGCAGCTCTCCGGCCGACTGGACTTGCGAATGGCCCGAGAGGATCCGCTCGACGAGCGTCGTCCCGGTCCTCGGCAAGCCGACGACGAAGATCGGCTCCTCGCTCGGATAGCCTTCGCCTGCCCGGGCGAGGAATTCCTCGGTGCAGGTCGCGTGCACGCTGTCGAACAACGCGCGGTCCGTCTCGAACGAGTAATCGAGCGTCGCACGCTTCTTGGCCTTCCCGGCCGCGAGGTGCGCGAACGCGGCCCGGTGCTCGCCGAGATCCTCGAGCTCCTTCGCGAGCGCATGCCGCAGGTGCAGCTCGCCGTCGACGTCGTCGCCGACGGTGCCGAGCAGCACGTCGAGACGAGCGATATGGTTGCGCTCCGGCGTCTGCGTGCGCAGCTCTGCAAGCACGCTATGCGCTTTGTAGAGGCGCGGCTGCAGCGAGACCGCGTGCTCGAGCGCGCGCTCCGCGCCCGAGAAATCGCCGACGATGCGCAGCGCGGTGCCGAGGTTGTAGTGAAGATCCGCACGATCCGGAGCGAGCGCGACCGCGCGCGCGAACGCGTCGGCCGCGAGGTCGTGCGCGCCCGTCCGCGACAGCACGACGCCGACGGTGTCGAGGGTTAGCGCATCGCGGGGCTCGAGCGCCAACGCGCGCTCCGCGGCGCCGCGCGCCGCGGCCGCGCGCTGCAGCGTGACGAGGCACCGTGCCTGCTGCGCCAGATAATCCGCACGCTCGGGCGCGAGCGCGGCCGCGCGGCAAAGCCACTCGAGCGCTTCCCGGGGCCGCGCGGCGGACAGGTACGCGATGCCGATCAGGAAATGCGCATCGGCATGGCGAGGCTCGAGCTCGAGGAGCTGCTTGCAGGCCGCGCAAACACCGTTCAGGTCGCCGCGGCCGAGATAGTCCTCGGCCGCGCGATGCCAGCGGTCGACGGCGTGCTGTCGAGAGTCGATGGGCGGTTTCCGCGCGCTAGATCCGGTAGCGGAATTCTATCCCTACCGTCCTCGGACGCAGCACGTTGCGGAAATAGCGGCGCGACGAGAAGCCGGCGATGTCACGAATGAACGTCGGATCGTCGCGCACCCCCGTCTCGGCGAATTTGTCGAGCACGTTGTCGGCATAGAGCCGCGCGCTCCAGCGCTCGTCGCCGATACCGACCGAGACGTTGTGCAGCGTGTAGCCGCCGAGCTTCTCCCCGTTGCTGCGCATGCCGACCTTCGTCAGCACGTCGCTCGTGAACGTCATTCCGTAGTCGACGTCGAGACTGTAGCCGTTCCGCAACGGACGGAAATAGCTCGCATGGAAGCTGCCCTGGTGCTCCGGCGTTCCGGAGAGCCGATCGCCGGCGAACGCATCCTCGCCGTCGACGAGCCCCGGCACGTCGCCCACGAGCCGCGCGTCGGCGTACGCGTACGACGCACGGAACGACCACGGGCCGTCGGTGCGGATCGCGGCCGCGAGCTCGATGCCGCGCGTACGCGCGTCCCCGCCGTTGACGACGATCACGGCAGCGCCGATCTCGGTTCGGGTCAACGTTCGGATATCGCTCCAATCGATGTAGTACGCGGATGCATTGAGCAGCACGCGCCCGTCGGCGAACGTGCTGTGCACGCCGAGCTCGTAGTTCGTCGTGCGGTCGGGCTTCACGAGGATCTGGTCCGGGGCCGCGCATTCCTGCTGGACCTCAGGCGAGATCGACGGATCGCAGACCGCGATGGTGTTCACGCCGCCGAGCCGATACCCCTCGCTGATCGTGGCGTATGCGAGCACGTCGCTCGAGACGTCGTACGATGCGCTGATCTTGCCGAGGAACCCGTCATCACTGTCGGCGGCCGCGTCGACGCCCCCAATCCCGGCGAGCACGAACTCCCGCGCCATCGACTGCTCGCTCTCGAAGTCGAATAAGCGCCCGCCGGCTCCGAGCACCCACCGCTCGGCGAGCCTGTACGACACCTCGCCGAACAGCGCCCTTTCGGTCTGTCTCGCGCGGGTCACGAGCCGGTACTCGAGATCGCCGGTCGGCGGGCTCTCCCCAAGAAACTCGGGGAAGCCGGGCGTGAACTCCTCGCTGAGCGCGTCGATCTCGTGATCGTTGAAGAACAGTCCGCCGATCCAGCTCCACGGCCCGGAGCCGTTCGAGACGAGTCGCAGCTCCTGGTTCACGCGCCGCTCGTCGGTCCGCTCGCGGCTATACGCGACGAACGAAGGAAACTCGTGATAGCCGAGATCGAACGCGTCGGAGAGCTCGAGCAGCAGATCCGTCTGATCGCGCTGACCGTGCTCGTCGAAATCCGACAAGCCGGTCGCCGACGTCAGCGTCGCGAAGCCTAGGTCCGCGACGACTTCGACGCCGAGCAGCGAGTTCCGCCGATCGTTCGGCTCGAGAAAGCGATGGCCGGACTCGTAGCGGCCGGTGCCGAACGCATCGCGGTGGTTCGCCGTGCGGCCGCCGGCCTTCTGATCCTGGAAGTAGTAGCTGAACGTCGCCTGCAAGCGGTCCGACGGCTGCACGAGCAATGCGACGCGCCCCGAAAGCGTCTCTTCCCAGTTCGCGTCGTCTTGCCGCCAGAGGTTCGCCGCGACGGCCGCAGGATCGGAACGATCCGGCTCCGGATCCGAGACGCCTGGCTCGCGGACGAGATACGGATAGTCGATGAAGCCGGGATCGTCGAGCCACCCGAGCGACGCACGCAGCGCGACGCGCTCGTCGACGAGCGGCACGTTGACGGTAAAGTCGCCCTCGAAGCCCGAGCCGCCGTGCGCGACGCTGAACGCGTCACCGTAAAGCTCCATCGAGAAACGGCTCGCGTCGGGTGCCCGAGGGATATAGCGCACGGCCCCGCCGAGGGTGCCGGCGCCGTAAAGCGTGCCTTGCGGGCCGATCAGCACCTCGACCCGCTCGATGTCATGCATCTTGAGGTCGACGTAGAGCGGGATTTCGCCGAGATACGTCTGCACGTTGTCGCCGGACGAGTTGTTGAGGAACTCGGTCGCGTTCAGCGATGTCACGTTCAGGCCCCGCACCGTCATCAGATTGCCGGCCCGCCCGCCTTGATCGACGACGGTCAGGCCCGGCACCCAGCGCGCGAGGTCGGCCAGGTCCCTGATCCTCTGCTCCTCGAGCACACTGCCGCTCGTCGCGTGGACGTTGAACGGCAGCTCGCGCACCGTCGTCTCCCGGCGAGACGCCGTGACGATGATCTCCTCGCTGACTCCGTGCTGCGCGGACGCGCTATCGATGAAGGAAGCTGCGCCGAGCGCAGCGGCGACGGCCGCGGCCAACGGCGCAATCTCGCGCTCGATCCGTGAAGCGGCACGACGATCGTGTCTCATAGGTGACCACCAGAAGCCAGGTATGGCGAGCGCTGTGTATCACACGGCCGGCGAGCGCAACAAGCAAGCACATCACATGCGTCGCGCTCGCGCGATGCACTGTGACCCAGCGCACGCTCGGCGATGCCCTGCCCGCGTCGAGGGCCTTGTCGACGTCCTCGAAGCAAACGCGTTCGTTCGCCGCGCGCCCGGCCGGTTCGGCGCGGTAGACTTGTCGCGTGAATCACGCCCACGACGACAATCCGAGCCGCGGGCTCGCCGATACCCGGACAAAGCAAGACGCCGCCGACGCACGAATCGGCGCCGCGGCGCACGGAACGCCGCGGCCGGACAGCGCCGCCCACGGCGCGCAGCGGGAAACCGTGCTCGAGCCCGCAGGCGTCGCGCGGCGCGTCGCCGCATTCGGCTACGATCTGCTGCTGCTCGCAGCGGTGCTCTTCATTTTCACGCTGGCGCTGTTCCCGCTGACCGGAGGACGCGCGATCGAGCCCGGCACGCTGTGGTACAGGGCCTGTCTCGTTGCGATCATCGTGCTGTTCTTCGCCGGCTTCTGGGTCCACGGCGGCCAGACGCTCGGCATGAGGGCCTGGCGGCTGCGGCTCGTCGCTCGCGACGGCGGCCCGGTGCGCTGGCCGTCCGCGCTCGTGCGCTTCGCCGCGGGGCTCGTAAGCCTCGCGCCCGCAGGCCTCGGCCTATGGTGGGCGCTGATCGATCCCAACCGCCGCGCGTGGCACGATCGGCTCTCGAGGACCCGCGTCGTGCACGAGCGCGCGCGCGTCAGCGCAAGCGCGCGTACAACACCCCGGTGACGAGCAACAGCACCGCGCTCGGCGCCCACGCGACGACGCGCGGATCGAGATCGAAGACCTGCCCGGTGCTTTCGAGCATCTGCGTCGCGACGTAGTAGCCGAGCCCGACGACGAGCCCGAAGAGAAGCCGTGCGCCGGCCCCGGCCGAGCGCAGCCCGCCGAACACGAACGGCAGCGCAAGCACCGTCATCAGCAGCACCGAGACGATATTCGCGGCTCTCGACCAGTACGCGATCCGGTATCGGCTCGCATCGAGCTCGTTCTGCTCGAGATACGCGATGTAGCGCCGCAGCGCCGGCGTATCGAGAAGGTCCTCGCGGACGACCGAGAGCCCGAGGAGCTCCGCGCTCAAGCCCGTCTGCTGACGGGCAACGCGCGACCGGTCGACCTCGACGCCGTCTTCGCCGAGGAAGCGCGTGTGCGCGTAGTTGCCGAGCAGCCATTCGCCGTCGTCGCCCGGCTCCGCGAAGTCCGCGCGGGCGATGCGCTCGAGCCGCCAGCCGTCGGTGATGTCGAACACGTAGACGCCGCCGAAGCCGAGCTCGCCGAGCTCGCGCTTCAGGCTCCAGATCCGGTCGCCGCTCTTCAGCCACGTCGACTGGCCGGCCTCGTCGACGTCCTCGCTGAGCGCACGCATCCGCATCTCGCGCGCGTACGCGCCGAGCGACGGCGCGAACGACTCGCCGAGCAGGACCATGATCACGAGCAGCACGCCTCCGGCGAGCGATACGGCGCCGAGCAGCTGCATGTGCGAGACGCCGCTCGCTCTCATCACGACGAGCTCTCGGTGCACCGCGAGATTGCCGAGGCCGAGCAGCGAGCCGATCAAGGCCGCGGGCGGCAAGATCTCGAACAGCGTGCGAGGCAGCCGCAGCACGACGTAGCTCACGGCCTCCGCGAAGCCGTAGTCATTCGTGCCGACGTCGTCGAGCTGACCGACGAGCTCGATGAAGCTCGCGATCGCGAGGATCACGACCGCGGTCAGCGCGACGCCGCGCAGGACCTCCGAGGCGATGTAGCGCGTCAGCCTTCGCATCAGGCCGCTTCGCTCCGAGCCGTCAGCGGCGCGGCCGCGAGCCATCCGCTCTCGCGGGCGAGCAGCAGGACGGCGACGAGGCCCGCGATCGCATGCACCCACCACAGGCCGACCCACTCGGGGACGAGCCCGCGCTCGAGCCAGACGCGCGCGATCGACAGCGTGTTCGCGTAGATGATGTAGATCAGGATCCCGATTCCGGCCCGGGAGTATCGTCCGGCGCGCGGCGACGAGCGGCTGAGCGGCACCGCGAGCACGGCGAGCACGAACATCGACAGCGGCGACGAGATCCGCCACTGAAGCTCCGCGGCCGCGGCCGGATCGCCCGCAGCGATGAGCTCGGCGGTCGACCTCATCTCGATCGGCGGCTCGTACTCGTCGTCCTCCGGCGCTCGAACCGGGAACCCTTGCTCGCCGAACTGCATCACGAAGAAGTCCGTCTCCCCAGGCACGCCTTCGTAATGCGTGCCGTCGAACAGCACGAACGACATCAGGCCGGTCTCGGCGTCCTGCACGCGCCGGCCGCGATCCGCGAGGATCGCGACGATGCGCTCGCCGACGTGGCGCTGCAGAAAGACGCCCGCGAGCTCGTCGCCGCGGACGTCGCGCGCGTAGACGACGGTTTCGCCCGAATCCGGGCTCGCGAACTTTCCTGCTTCGATCACCGATACCTGCAGCGCCTCCTGGGCCTCGATCTTGATTTCCTCGATCCTGCGGATCGCCGACGGCGTCTGCACGAGCGAGAGCCAGCTCGTCGCGGCCGCGAGCAGCAGCGACAGCAGGCCGATCGGACGCAGCAGGCGCGCCGGGCCGATGCCGCACGCCCATAGCGCCGCCATCTCCGAGTCCCTGTTGAGCCGTGCGAGCGCGAGCAGGATGCCGAGGAACAACGCGAACGGCGCGAGCATCGTGACATAGCTCAACGATGTCAGTCCCAGGATCGGAAAGACCGCCTCGCGGGGAAGCGAGCCGGCCGCCGCGTCGCCGAGGACCTCGGCGAACTGGTTGCTCAGAAGGATCAGGAACACGACGGCGAGCACGAGCGTCAGCGCCGCGAGGCACTCGCGGAAGACGTAGCGGCTGACGAT
>CAYMAF010000035.1:0-19932 GCA_964388365.1 uncultured Gammaproteobacteria bacterium
CGAGGACGGTGACGCTTGCCAGCTTCAGGCTGAGCCAGACGGGCCCGAGGTCGATAGCGCCCATTTGGCGCCGAATGTAGCCACGGCCGAGGAGACATTGTCAACGCACGCGGCTCGCGGCCGCCGGCGCGCGCTCGCCGCCGCAGGGGCGGAACGCGGCATGCTATGCTGCCCGCGCCGGTGGACCCGATGCGGCGATTCGCAGCGCGGCGCACCGGCTCGAATCGGAGCCCCGGCGGACGGATGAAACGCATCATCATCGGCATGACCGGCGCGAGCGGCGCCGTTTACGGCGTGAGGCTGCTCGAGGCGCTGCGCGCCGAGCAGAGCGTCGAGACGCATCTCGTCGTGACGCGCGCGGCGGCGATGAACATCGCGGCCGAGCTCGACGTCACGCGCCGCGAGATCGAGGCACTCGCCGACGTCGTGCATTCGGATCGGGACATCGGCGCCTCGATCGCGAGCGGCTCGTTCCGGACGGACGGGATGGTGATCGCGCCGTGCTCGATGCGCACTCTGGCGGCGATCGCGACCGGAGTCACCGACAGTCTCGTCTCGCGTGCCGCGGACGTCGCGCTGAAGGAGCGGCGGCGCGTCGTGCTGCTCGTCCGCGAGAGCCCGCTTCACCTCGTGCATTTGCGCAACATGGCGACCGTCACGGAGATGGGCGCGATCGTGTTTCCGCCGATGCCGGCGTTCTATGCGAGGCCCGAGTCGATCGACGCGCTCGTCGAGCAGAGCGTCGGCCGGGTGCTCGATCTGCTCGGCTTCGACTCTCCGCTCGTCAGGCGCTGGGCCGGTCTTGCCGCGTCGAAGGCGCGCCCCGACGAGGACTGACGTCCAAGATCTCGCCGGCCGTCATGCGCCGGTGCCCGGCGTCGCCGCGGCGCGGCTCAGCCCGACGCGACGCGCGGCTCGGCCGCCGCGGGTTCCGCCGCCGCCCCCTCGTCGCCGGCCGTGATCAGGTACGTCAGATTGTTGTGCCGCCACGCGAACCTGCCGAGCGTCAATGCCGAGATGCAGCGCGCGAGCGGCCGAAACCACGACCGCTTGTATGCGGCGACCGCGCTCACCGACGACGTGAAGCCGTGCTGCGTGCAGAACGCTTCGATGCCGCGCCGCGACATCGCGTCCTCATAGACGACCGGATACGGGGCGTGGCCCGGCTTGCCGGCGTCGCGGTATTGGTTGACGTACTTGCAGAACAGAACGTGAAACCAATGCGGCGTCGACCGTGCGACGAACGAGTACACGCTGTCCTTGTCCGGGATCCGCAGCACGATCAGTCCGCCGGGCCGGATCCAGCGCGCGAAGTTGTCGAGGACCCGCTCGACGCCGGTGACATGCTCGAGCACGTAGGAGCAGTAGATCACGTCGAACGATGCGGGCGCGAAGTCGGCGTCTCGAAGGTCGCCGACGCGATAGTCGTCGAGATCCCTCTGGTGGGCGACACGCAACCTCAGCGCATCCTCGTCGAGGTCGAGCCCGACGAGCGTGTAAGTGACCGAAAGCCGAAGCGGCCAGGCTCTGCCGCAGCCGGCCTCGAGGATCGTGATGCCGTCTCCGTAGGCGTCGATCGCTGCCGAGATCAGCGCGATCTGCTCGCTTCGGGACACGAGTCTCATCGTCATCGGTCGGACCTCGGATTCGGATTCGCCGCGAGCGGTCGCACGACGGAGCGAGTCGACGCGCGCTCGCCTCTTTGCTGCAAGACCCGGGCCAGTCCGCAGTGCGGAGATTTGCCCGAGAAGCTTGCTCCGGCGTCGGCTTCGGCGCCGCGGCGTTGCAGCCTCTGCGACGCCGAGCAAATACGGTAAGCGAGCTGTTCCTTGCCGCTAGAGGAGCGCGAGCTGGCCGCCGCGCGCGGCCGGGCAGACGAAGAGGTCGGTGCGCAGCGGCCGTGCATCCGGCCGCGGTAGACCATGGCGGCGGCACGCAGCTTCGAAGCGCTGTGCAACGAGGGCCGCGTACGCCCCTTCGCCGCGCATCCGGCTGCCGAAGCGCGAGTCGTAGTCGCGCCCGCCGCGCATCTCCCGGATCAGGCTCATGACCCGGCTCGCGCGGTCCGGGTAGTGCGCGTCGAGCCAGGCGCGAAACAGCGTCTTGACCTCGTACGGGAGCCGCAGCATCACATAGCTCGCCCGCGAGGCGCCGGCCTCGGCCGCCGCCGCGACGATCCGCTCGATCTCGTGATCGGTGATCGCCGGAATCACCGGCGCGACCATCACGCCCGCCGGCACGTCCGCGCGCGCGAGCTCGCGGATGACCTTGAGCCGTGCCGCAGGCCCGGCGGTGCGCGGCTCGAGCGTACGCTTGATCTCCGGATCGAGCGTCGTGATCGAGACCATGACCTCGACGAGGCCGTTCGCCGCAAGGTCGGTCAGGAGGTCGATGTCGCGCAGCACGAGCGCGCTCTTCGTGACGATCGACACCGGATGGCGGAAATCGCGCATCACCTCGAGCAGCGAGCGAGTCACGCGAAGCTCGCGCTCGATCGGCTGATACGCGTCGGTATTCGCGCCGAGCATGATCGCGCTCGGACGGTAGCTCCGCTTTCGAAACGTCGTCTCGAGCAGTCGCGCCGCGTCGCGCTTGTAGAACAAGCGCGTCTCGAAATCGAGGCCCGGCGATAGATCGACGTATGCGTGACTCGGGCGCGCGTAACAGTACACGCACCCGTGCTCGCAGCCGCGGTACGGATTGATCGACTGCGAGACCGGCACGTCCGGCGAGTCGTTGCGGCTGACGATCGAGCGGGCGGCCTCGGGCTGAACGATCGTCTCGAGCGGCGGCAGCGGCTCGTCGAGCGAGCCCCAGCCGTCGTCGTCGCGCGTTCGCGCGTGCTTCGCGAACCGGCCTTCGAGGTTCAGTGTCGCGCCTCGGTCTTTACGCGGCAGCGCATCGGGGTGGTCGGCCATAGGGGATACTGTACGCCCATTCAGATCGCATGCAACGCCGGAGCGCCGCGGAATCGCTCGACCGCGGGCCGCGGGGCGCCGCCGGCCGGCGTCAACAAGTGACGCTCGGTGTCACCTCCACTCGACATAATCCCGACGAAACCCTGCGCAGCGGCGGAAAGCGGGGCGTGGCACGTGAATTGCTCCGTCCTTCGGCGGAGTTTCTTGGCAAACGGGAAACGAGGCAGCATGGACGTCAGAGTGATCGACGAGCGCGCGGCAGCGGTAACCTCCGAGCCGGATTTCATTCGCGTCCGGGTCCACCGGCGCGATACGGAAGATGCTCTCGCCGTCACGACGATCGAGCGCGTCGTGCACAGGAGCATCGTCAAACCCTCGTCTTCGCCGCGGCGCGTGAAGACGCTGATCGAGCGGCAGCCGATGACTTTCGATGCCGCGCTCGGCTTCGCGAAGCTTTATGCCGCGAGCAAGAATATCAAGCTCGTGCTGACCGCGCAGGACGGGTGAGGGCTCCGGGAGACGGCTAATCCATTGCGAGCAGCGATGCGTTCCCGCCGATCGCCATCGTGTTGACGGTATACGTCTGCTCGGCCGCGAATTGCAGCAAATAATGCGGGCCGCCGGCCTTCGGGCCGGTGCCCGATAGCCCGACGCCGCCGAAGGGCTGCACGCCCACCTGAGCCCCGATGATGTTGCGGTTCACGTAGACATTGCCGACGCGTGCTCGGCGCGCGACGGTCCGCGCGACCGATTCGATCCGGCTGTGCACGCCGAGCGTCAGCCCGAATCCCGTCGAGTTGATCGCGTCGACGATCTCGTCGAGGCGGTGCTCCGGGTAGCGCACGTAGTGCAGCACCGGACCGAATACCTCGCGAGTCAGCTCTCGGGCCGAGTCGAGCTCGATCAGCGTCGGCGGAAAGAACAGCCCGTGCGCGTGCGATGCATCGAGCGGACACTGCATGCGCACACGATCCGCGCGGCTCGCGACGTAATCCGTGAGCATGCGCTGCGAGTCCTCGTCGATGACGGGACCGACATCCGTCGACAGCAGCGCCGGATCGCCGATCGCGAGCTCGGCCATCGAGCCGAGCAGCATCTCGAGAATCCGCTCGGCCGTATCGGCCTGCAGGCACAGCAGCCTGAGCGCCGAGCAGCGCTGACCGGCGCTGTTGAACGCCGAGGCGACGACGTCCTTCACGACCTGCTCGGGCAACGCCGAGCTGTCGACGATCATCGCATTCACGCCGCCGGTCTCGGCGATCAGCGCCGCGAGCGGGCCGTCGCGCTGCGCGAGCGTTCGGTCGATCGCGCGCGCCGTCTCGACCGAGCCGGTGAACGCGACGCCGGCGACGCGCGGATCGGGCAGCACGGCATCCGCGATCGTCTTGCCGTCGCCGGGAAGGAAATGCAGCACGTGATCCGGCACGCCGGCGGCCAGCAGCAGCTCGACCGCGCGTGCCGCGACGAGCGGGCTCTGCTCGGCGGGTTTCGCGAGCACGGTGTTGCCGGCCGCGAGCGCGGCCGCGACCTGGCCCGTGAAGATCGCAAGCGGAAAGTTCCAAGGGCTGATGCAGACGAAGACGCCGCGGCCGTTCAGTCGAAGCTCGTTGTGCTCGCCCGTCGGCCCCGGCAGGATCGCCGGTGCCGCGAACAGCCGGCGGGCCTCGGCGGCGTAGTAGCGCAGAAAGTCGACCGCCTCGCGTACCTCGGCGACCGCGTCCGCGACCGTCTTGCCGGCCTCCGCGATGCACCGCGCGATCAGCTCCGGCGCATCGGCCTCGAAGCGGTCGGCCGCGCGCTCGAGGATCGACGCGCGCGCTTGCACGGGCGTCTCGTTCCATTCGCGCGATGCGCTCGCCGCCGCTTCGAGCGCCTCGCGCGCTTCGGCCGGGCCCGCGATCCTGACGCGTCCGACGATGCGCCGGCGGTCCGCCGGATCGCGCTGCTCGACCGTGCCCGCGCCGTCGCGGCGTCTGCCGTCGACGACCGGCGCGGCCTCCCATCGGCCCGGCGCGGTGCGCGCGAGCGCCGCGGAGAGCCGGCCGAGCTCCAGCCCGTCGGCAAGGTTCAGTCCGCGGGCATTCGCGCGCTCGCGGCCGAACAGCGCGCGAGGCAGCGGAATACGCGGATGCGGCAGCGAGCCGATATGCGATTCGGTGACGGCGACGGGGTCCGCGACGACCCGCTCGATCGGCGTGTCGGCTCGGGTCAGCCGGTTCACGAAGGACGTGTTCGCGCCGTTCTCGAGCAGCCGCCGCACGAGATACGGCAACAGATCCTCGTGGCTGCCGACGGGCGCGTAGACGCGCACCGGCCGGTCGAAATGCACGGCGTTCAGCAGCTCGTCGTAGAGCTCCTCGCCCATCCCGTGCAAGCGCTGCAGCTCGAAGCGATCGCGAGCGCCGACGTGCATGAGCCACGCGACCGTGTGAGCGTTGTGCGTCGCGAACTGCGGATAGAGGTGCGGGCTTTCGTGAAGCAACAGCTTCGCGCACGCGAGGTACGAAACGTCCGTGCTCGACTTGCGCGTGAAGACGGGGTAGCCGGAAAGGCCTTGTTGCTGCGCACGCTTGATCTCGGTGTCCCAATAGGCGCCCTTGACGAGCCGCACCGGGATCACGCAATGCCGGCTGCGGGCGAGCTCCTCGAGCCAGAGCAGCACCGGCCATGCGCGCTTCTGGTACGCCTGCACGGCGAGACCGAATCCGCCGGAGCAGCCCGCGAGCGACGGGCGCTTGAAGACCCGCTCGAAGACGGCGAGCGACAGCTCGAGCCGGTCGCTCTCCTCGGCATCGACCGTGAGCGCGCAGCCGGCGTCGGCCGCGGCGACCGCGAGCTGCTCGAGGCGGTCGGCCAGCTCCGGCACGCATCGTTCCCGCTGCGCGTACTCGTAGCGGGGGTGCAGCGCGGACAGCTTGACCGACACGCTCGGCGCCGTCGTGATATCGCCGTGCGACGATGATCGCGCCTTGATCGCTTCGATCGCACCCACGTAGGCGTCGAAGTAGCGCTCGGCGTCTTTCGCCGTCAGCGCAGCTTCGCCGAGCATGTCGAACGAATAGCAGTACTGCGGCGACTCGTCGGCGCGGCGCAGCGCTTCGTCGATCGTGCGGCCGATGACGAACTGGCGGCCGAGGATACGCATCGCCTGCCGCAACGCCGAGCGCACGACCCGGTCGCCGAGCCGGTCCATGAGCTTCGACAACACGCGTGCGGCCGGCTGCACGGACAGCTCGTCCGCGCGCAGCAGCCGCCCCGTCAACAGCAGCGCCCAAGTCGATGCATTCACGAATAAGGATTCGCTCGCACCGAGATGGGCTTCCCAGTCCGCGTCGCCGAGCTTCTCCGCGATCAGCTTGTCCGCCGTCTCGTCGTCCGGGATGCGGAGCAGCGCCTCGGCGAGACACATCAGCACGACGCCTTCCGACGACGATAGATCGTACTCGGCGAGGAACGCGTCGAGTCCCTCGCTGCGTTTGCGGCGTATCGACTCGACGAGCGCCCGCGCGTCGCGCTGCACCGCGGCCGCCGCCGCGGGCGGCAACCGCGCGTGCTCGAGAAGAAACTCGATGGATCTCGTCTCGTCCGCGAGATAGCGCTCGGCGATCGCGGTACCCGCCGTGATCAGCGGAGGCTCGCCCGTTCGGCAGATCCAGTCACGCGGCACCGAGCTCGTCATGAGCCCAGTGTAGCGAGTCCGTGCCGCTCGGTGCAGTCGGCGGCCAGAGCCGCCCGCCCCCGAGCGCTGCGGCCTCGCCCGCTAGCTGACCGAGCTTTGACGCCCGATGATCTTGAAGAATTCCTGCCGCGTGCGGGGGTCGGACCGGAAGTGGCCGAGCAGCTGGCTCGTGATCATCGTCACGCCCTGCTTGCGCACCCCTCGCGTCGTCATGCACTGGTGGACGCCTTCGACGACGACGCCGACGCCCTTCGGCTTCAGCACGTCCTGGATGCAGTGCGCGATTTGCGCCGTCATCGCCTCCTGGACCTGCAGCCGGCGGGCGAACGCCTCGACGACACGCGCGAGCTTGCTGATGCCGACGACCTTGCGGTCCGGCAGATAGCCGACGTGGACCTTGCCCGTGATCGGCGCCATGTGATGCTCGCAGTGCGACTCGAAGCTGATGTCGCGGAGCACGACCATCTCATCGTATCCGTCGACCTCGTGGAACGTTCGGCGGAGGAACTCGACGGGATCGTCGCGGTAGCCGCTGAACCAGTCCTCGTACGCGCTGACGACTCGGGCCGGCGTGCCGCGCAGCCCCTCGCGGCTCGGATCGTCGCCGATCCAGCGCAGGAGGGTACGGATGGCTTGCTCCGCCTCTTCTCGGGTGGGCTTGGTCAAGATTCGGTCCTGGATTGCTGAGCCAACTCGGCAGGGGGCCGCCGTCGGCGGCGACGGCAGTCTACGGCGCGCGGGCCGAGGCCGCAACCGCCGTCTGGTATCCTGCGCCCTCGTATGAGCGTGCGGCGTATCCTCGAATCGTTCGATCTGTGGCGGCGGGAAGGTCGGCACCTCGTGCTCGCGACCGTCTACGACACGCTCGGCTCGACGTACAGCAAGGCCGGCCACCGGATCCTGATCGCGGCGAACGGGGATTACCAGGGGCTCGTCTCCGGCGGCTGTCTCGAAGGCGATCTCGCCGAGCGCGCGCGCGGCGTCGTCGCGAGCGGGGCGCCTTCCGCCGTGACCTACGATCTGCGCGACGACGCGGACGACCTGTGGGGACTCGGCATCGGCTGCAACGGGCTGATCCGGGTGTTCCTGCAGCCGCTCACTCCGGACGGCGGCTACGAGCCGTTCGCGGGGATCGCCGACGTGCTGCGCGGCACGCGCGGCGGCGCCGCGGCGACCGTGCTTTCGAGCGCCGACGACGACGTGCCGGCCGGCGCGACGCTCGTGCTGCCGAGCGGCGGGAGGCCGCGCGGATATCGGATCGGCGCCGCCGCCGAGGCCCGGCTCGCCGACGGTTGTCGCCGGGTGCTCGAGAGCGGCCGTGCCGAGCGCGTGCAAGAGCGCGGCTCGGACGTCCTGTACACCGTGCTCGTTCCGGTGCCGCGCGTGCTCGTGCTCGGCGCCGGGCTCGATGCCGTTCCGGTCGTCGACCTCGCGGCGTCGCTCGGCTGGTTCGTCGTCGTCTGCGATCATCGGCCGGCGTATCTCGAGCGCGGCGGATTCGAGCGCGCCGACCGCGTCGTCGAGGTCGACCCGGCACGGCTGCCGGAGCACGTCCCGCTCGACGAGTTCGATGCGGTCGTCGTGATGAGCCATCACCTGCCGACGGACCGTGCCTACCTCGCGCATCTCGCGGACGTCCCGTCACGCTATCTGGGCGTGCTCGGGCCCCGGGCGCGCCGGGAGCGGCTGCTCGATGCGCTCGGCGCGGCCGGCGAAGCGCTCCGTTCGAGGCTCAAGGGTCCGGTCGGGCTCGATCTCGGCGGCGACTCCCCGGAAGCGATCGCGTTGTCGATCGTCGCCGAGATGCAGGCGGTCTTCTCCGGCAAGCCCGCGGCGAATTAGGCGCGGAGCCCGCCGCCAGGCCGCACGTTCGCGGCGCCCGCTATACTGACCGGATGTCGTCGCGGCCGCATCGTCTGTCGGCAGGCGTCGTCGTCGTTCGGGAAACGCCGGACGGCGCGCGGTTCCTGCTGCTGCGAGCCTATCGGAACTGGGATTGCCCGAAAGGCCTCGTCGAGCCCGGCGAGGACCCGCTCGCGGCCGCGGTGCGCGAGACGGCCGAGGAGACCGGCATCGACGATCTCGAGTTCGCCTGGGGATGCGGCTATCACGAGACGCCGTCTTATGCCGGCGGCAAGGTCGCGCGCTACTACGTCGCCCGCACGCGCCGCGCGGACCTCGAATTGCCGACCCAGCCGGCGCTCGGGCGTCCCGAGCACCACGAGTATCGCTGGGTCGATCTCGGCGAGGCGCTGCGGCTCGCGGTGCCGAGGATTCAGTCCGCGATCGCGTGGGCGGCCGCGAAGATCATGGGAGAGTTCAAGATCGTCTAGCCGAGCCGGCGCGGGCGTTGCCGATCGACGACGCGTCAGCCGGCGCCTTCGCCGGTCAGCTCGACCGTCAGCGCTCGAAGCATCGCACGCGCTTCGGCATCGTACGCCTGCGCGTTCGCGCGCGCTTCGGTCAGGCCGTTGAAGAAGAGCCCCGACCGGCCTTCGAGCTGCGGCGACACCGCGAGCTGCATCACGGCTTCGGCGCCTTCCTCGACCGTGCTGCGCGGCGTTGCGCCCGCGCGCTCGACCATCGCCGTGTCCATGAACGTCGCGGGGTGCAGGCTGTTCGCCGTGACGCCGGTGCCCGCGAGGCGTTCCGCGAGATCGATCGTGAACATGACTTGCGCGAGCTTGCTCTGCGAATACGCGCGTGCCGCCGAGAAGTTCCGCTCGAGCATCACGTCGTCGAAGTCGATCGATTGCTGCGCGAGCGACGAGACGTTGACGATCCTTGCCGGCGCGCTGCGCTCGAGCAGCGGCAGCAGGCGGTGCGTGAGCACGAAGCCGGCGAGATAGTTGACGGCGAAGACGAGCTCGTGGCCGTCCTCGCTGATCCGACGCTCGTCCGAGCCGTCGGTCCAGATGCCCGCGTTGTTGATCAGCACGTCGAGCCGGTCGTGATTCGCGAGCACGGTCTCGGCCAGGCCGCGGACCTCGGAGAGGGACCCGAAGTCGGCGGGATAGAACACCGCCTGGCCGCCGGCCGCGCCGATCTCGCGGACCGCTTCTTCGCCGCGTTGCCGATTGCGGCCATGCACGATCACCGTCGCGCCGAGCGCGCCGAGCTCTCGAGCGACGGCGCGTCCGAGCCCGTCGGTCGAGCCGGTCACGAGCACGGTCTTGCCTTTCATCGACACGCCCTCCGATCCACTGTTGCCGCGTTGAGACGCCTCCGCGCCGGACGATCGCTGCGCCTCGACCTTCGACGCAGCGGCGGCGAGCGTCGTCGCGGCTCCGGCGAGCAGCAGTTGTCTTCTGGATAGTGCGGCTGGACCGAGCTGCATTCGATTCTCCGACCTTTAGGCGCCGCGGCGGCGCTCCGATTGTTTCGATCGCTCGCGAACGAGAGATCGTCGCGTGTCGAGCGATCGTTGCCGGCGCTCGTCGGCCAATCCTAACGGAATTTCGCGCTGATGCGGGAACCTTCGCGAGCGCGCACGGACGTGGCATGGATATTGCTCGACCCGCTGGACGCTTGTGCCGTTCGTCAGAAGCGAAGACTTTCAAGGAGAGACCATGCGCAAGATAGTGACTCTGGTATCGCTCGGCATCGCAGGGTGGGCGTTGGCCGGCTGCGAGCAACAGCAGGACACCCTCGAGCCGGCGGCGGGTCTTCCGCAGAACGAGTCGCCGAGCCGGGACACCGACATTCAGATCGGCCGCGGCGACCCCGTCGAGCCCGACGCCGAGCCCGCAGCGCCGCCGGTCGAGCGCGAGATCGAGCCCAACGTCGTTCGCCCGGGCGACGAGCCCGGCAGCAGCGATATCGAGCGGCCGCAGGACCGCCCGATCAGCCCGGAGCCGCAGAACTGATCGAGCCGCGGAGCTGAGCTCGGTCGCCGGACGGCGCGCGCCGCTCCGAACGGGGCGGCGCATGCGTTCTGCCCTTTCCGGGGCTCGTTGCTCTCGGGCGTCGCGTTCCCGGTAGACTCCCGGAAGGCGAGTGGCCTTCGTCGCGGAGCGGCCGGTGAAGGGAAACGGCAACACCACGGGGCTCGCCGGCGTGATCGCGGGCAAGACCGCGATCTGCACGGTGGGCGAGGAAGGGCTGGGTCTTCGCTATCGGGGCTACGATGCAATCGAGCTCGCCGAGCACGGGAGCTTCGAGGAAACCGCATACCTGCTCCTGACCGGGGAGTTGCCGAATCGCGAAGCGCTCGAGCGCCTCGAGGCGCGGCTCGTGGCCGGGCGCGCGCTGCCGCCGGAGCTTCGCGGCGTGCTCGAAACGATGTCGCCCGGCGCCCGCCCGATGGACGTGCTTCGGACCGGATGCTCGCTGCTCGGCCAGCTCGAGCCCGAGACGGACGTCTCCCGAAACATCGAGGCCGCGCTGCGCCTCGTCGCGGCGCTGCCGTCGATGCTGCTTTATTGGTTTCGGTATGCCGCCGACGGCGTGAGAATCGAGACGGCGACGGACGATGATTCCACGGCCGGCCACTTTCTGCGCCTGCTACACGGCCGTGCGCCGAGCGAAACGCATCGCAGCACCCTCGATGCGTCGCTGACGTTGTACGCCGAGCACGAGTTCAACGCGTCGACGTTCACGGCGAGAGTGATTGCCGCCACGCTGTCGGATCTCCACTCCGCGGTGACGGGCGCGATCGGCGCGCTGCGCGGACCGCTGCACGGCGGCGCGAACGAGGCGGCGATGGCGCTGCTCGAGCGCTTCTCCTCGCCCGGAGACGCCGTCGACGAGGTTCGGCGCATGCTCGGCCGAAAGGAGCGGATCATGGGCTTCGGGCATCGCGTCTACCGGACGGCCGATCCGCGTAATGCGGCGAACAAGCGGATGGCGAAGCGGCTCGCCGCCGAAAGCGGGGATACGCGCCTCTTCGAGATTGCGGAGGCGATCGAGCGCGTGATGTGGGACGAGAAGCGGCTCTTCGCGAACGCGGACTTCTACTCGGCTTGCGTGTACCGCTACCTCGGCATTCCGACGAAGCTCTTCACGCCGATCTTCGTCTGCGCGCGCGTGACCGGCTGGTGCGCGCATGTCTTCGAGCAGCGCGCGGACAACAAGCTGATACGGCCGAGCGCCGAGTACGTCGGCCCCGCGCCCCGGCCGTACGTGCCGCTCGATGCGCGCGGCTAGCGCGGCGGGGCCGCCTCCGGGGCCGCCTTGCGCACGACATACCAGGTGTTCTGCACGTCGTGCGCGAGCCGATGCGTCTCGATCGAGCGAAAGCCCGCGCGCTCGAGGTATTCGCGCGCCTTCGCCTCGCCCCACATCGCGCCGAGCCCATCGCCGCCCTGCGCGAGCGACACCGTCATGCAGTGCATGCACGAGACCGTGTAGAGCAACGTGCCGATCGGATGTTTCGCGTCCTCGTGAACGTGCCCGCTGCCGCCGATCTCCTGCATCAGGTACACGCCGTCGTCGCGCAGCGTTCGATGAATGCCTTTCAGTACGTTGAGCGGCCGCGCCTGGTCGTGAATCGCGTCGAACGTCGTCACGAGGTCGAACGTGCGCGGGCTCGCCCAATCGTCGAAGTCGCTGAGATCTCGCACGGCGTAGCGGAGATTGTCGAGACCTCGGGCGTTCGACTCGGCGAACCCGATCGCCTCGGCGGACAAGTCGATGCCGACGAAGCGGCTCTGCGGGAAGAGCCTCGCGAGCCGATTCGTGATCAGGCCGCGGCCGCAGCCGAGATCGAGCACGTCGATGCCGCGCTCGAGACGCGCAACGAGACCGGGCGCGAGCGGCAGGATGTGGCTCTCGAGAGACGAGAGCACGCTTTGGCCGCTGTCCTCGGCCATGACCTCGTGAAATCGGGGATAGCGCTCGTACGGTACGCCGCCGCCGTGCCGGAAACACTCGACGATGTCGGTCTCGACGGCGCCGAGCGTGCCGATGTACTGCGCGAAGACGGCGAGGTTGTCGGCGGCCGCGGCCCGGGTCAGGCATGCGGCGTGCTCAGGCGGAAGGTGATACCGCCGTGAGGTCGGGGTATACGTGACGACACCGGACGTCACCATCGCGCCGAGCCACTCTCGCACGTAACGCTCGTCGAGGCCGGCCGCGCCGGCGATCTCGTCGCTCGTCGACGGGGCGAGACGCGCCATCGTGTCGAACAGCCCGGTGCGGTGCCCGATCGAGATCATCAGGCACAGCGCGCCGCCGTTGAGTGTCTGCAGCAGCCGCTCGGCGAAAGCCTCGGTCCGGCCGTCGAGCGGAAGATTCAAAGCCGTGTCGGTCATGGGTGATCTCCAATGAATCTCGAGTACGGGACAGCCTAGTCGCGCGATGGCGGCTGCGTTAGAGTCATTCAGGGCAAGAAGCGGACGGATGTGCCATGCCGATCTCGGGAAAGCTCGTCGTCGCCGTCCTCGCCGTGCCCGAATCGACGGCCGGCACGCTGTACGGCATGTACGAAGTGCTCGAGTCCGCCGGGCGCGACTGGAGCGTCGTGACGCGGGGTGTGCTCGGTGAATCGCGGATACGTCCGATGATCGTGTCCGCCGACGGGCGGCCGTTCCGTGCGGTCAATGGTCTCGGCGTCGAGCCGAGCTGCATGCTCGAGGAGTGCCCGGTGCCGGACGTCGTCGCGATACCGGATCTCTCGATCACTCCTACGGAGACGATCACCGGGCGGCATTCCGCGGAGATCGCGTGGCTTCGGCGGCTCGACGCGCACGACGTGATCTTCGCGACGGCGTGCACCGGCGCGTATTTGCTCGCGGAGGCCGGCCTCCTCGACGGCCTCGACGTCACGACGCATTGGGCGTACTGCGATGCGATGGCGGCGCGCTATCCGCGGGTCAACGTGCGCCGGAACCGGGCGCTCGTGGTCTCCGGGCAGGGCCGTTTCATCATGGCCGGCGGCGGCTCGTCGTGGAACGATCTCGCGCTTTATCTGGTCGCGCGCTTCGTCGGCGCCGAGGAGGCGATGCGCGTTGCGCGTCTGCACCTGCTCGAATGGCATCATGTCGGTCAGCAGCCTTTCGCAGCGCTCACGTCGTGCCGCACGACGGACGACGCCGTCGTCGCTCGATGCCAGGAATGGATTGCGACGCATTACGAGCAGGAAGCGCCGGTTGCCGCGATGGTCAGGATCAGCGGACTCGCCGAACGCTCGTTCAAGCGCCGGTTCACGCAGGCCACGGGCATGTCGCCGCTCGAGTACGTGCACGCCGTCCGTCTCGAGGAGGCGAAGCACTTGCTCGAGACCGGCGAGCTGCCGGTCGACGTGATTGCGAACGAGGTCGGCTACGGCGATGCAAGCTTCTTTTCCCGGCTGTTTCGCCGAAAGGTCGGCCTCACGCCCGCGCAGTACCGAAAACGGTTCAAGGCTCTCCGCGACGCGCTCGAGCATGGCGCGGCGGCGGCCGAAGCGTGCGCAGAGCCCGAGCAGCGGCACGGCGCATAAGCCGCTCGAGTCCGCCGACGTTTCTTGTATTTGCGGTAAGCGAATGGAATATTGCGCGCGGGGACCGTCAAGGAGCGACGAGGGGAGAGGATGTACTCGAAGCCGGTTTCTCCGCTGCCGATCGGCGCGGTGCTCGACGACGGCTTCTCGTTGTTTCGGCATTCCGTCGGAGCCGCTTTCCCGTTCGCGTTCGCGGCGGCGTTTGCTCCGGCGGCGCTCGGCCATGTGCTGACGGACCGATTGGTCGCGGACGGCGGCGAGCTTTCCTGGCTCGCCGCGGCGGGTGCGCTGCTCGTGTCCGTTGCGTCGATGCCGCTGTTCGTGCCGGCTCTCGCGAGGATCCGCGCGGTTCGGAACGGCGACAGCCTGTCGGCCAGCGAGGCGTTGCGACTCGGCATACAGAGATTCTTTCCGGTGCTCGGCGTTGCGGCGGTCTACGTCGCGATGCTCGTCGCCGGCGCCTTTCTGTTCGTCGTGCCCGCCGTGTATGCGCTCGTGACCTTCGCGTTCTCGCTGCTCGTCGCGGCGGTCGAGCGCAAAGGCGTCGTGGACAGCCTGCGGGCAAGCTTCGACGTCGTGAGGGGCCGGTGGTGGCGCACTGCCGTCTCGCTGACGGTCGGCACCGTCGTCCTGAATATCCTCCTCGGTCTCGTGTTCGCCACCGTGCTTGCGTTTCACCGCGATGCCGTGATCGCAGACGGTCAGGTGCGGCTGCCTTGGCACGTCGACCTGATCGTGCTCCCCGCGGCCGCCGGCGTGCTGATGCCGTTGTTCTACGCGCTGCTCATTGCGATCCACGCGGAGGCCAAGCTGCGCCGCGAGGGGACGGATATCGCGGCGCGCCTCGCCGCCGCCGAAGCGTGACGAAGCGGCTCGTCATTCTCGCGTCCGCCGGGCTGCTCGCGGCGACGAGCGGCGCCGCGACGGCCGATGATCTGCTCGCGTCGGCCGCGGTCTGCGCGGAGCGTTTGCGTGCCGCGGAGGCTCCAGCGGAGCCGGCCGGCGGCAGCGGCGTCGCCCGGCTCGCCGACGTCTGCGCGGACCTCGCGGCCGAGCTCGACGGCGAAGTCTGGGGCGAAGCCCTGGTCTACACCCGAGCCGAGAACCTCTCGGCCCGTTCGTTCGCCGAGCTCGTCGAGCTGATCGAGCATTACGAGCAGGCGAGAAGCGATACGAGCGGATTGCGGATCGGCGAGCTCGCTCGGATCGTCGAATCGCTCGGTTCGCTCGATCCGGCGGCCGAGCTTTCGCCGTGGGAAACGATCGTAAGCTTCGTTCGGCAGCGGCTCGGCCTCGACGAGAGCGGCGATGCGAGCCGCTTGCTGAGCTGGCTTCGACGGGTCGCGATCCCCGGCGCGTGGCAGCGGGGAATCGTCGTCGTGCTCGGGCTTCTTGCGTTGACGGTGCTCGTCGCCGCCGCCGCGCACGAGCTCGCCGCGAGGCGCGCGCGCGCGGCGCGCGGATGCGGCGGGAGCGAAGCCGCGCCCCATGAGCCTCTTCTTACGATCGACGACATCGCTCGAGCGTCGCCGGCGAAGCAGCCCGCGCTGCTGCTCGGATTACTGCTCGCGCGTCTGCGTGCGCGCTTCGGAGACGCGGTGCGAGACAGCATGACCCCGCGCGAGCTCGCGGCGCGGGTCGGCGCGCTCGGACTCTCGCATCGCGGCGATTTCGAGGTCGTCGCAGCGGCGGCGGAGCGCGTGACGTTCGCCGGATGGCATCCGCAGCCGGGCGACGCCGCAGCCGTGCTCGCGCGCGCGCGAGCCGTGCTCGACGAGCTCGACCGCGCGACGGATTGATGACGAGCCGCCGATGAAGGACAGACTCGTCACGGCCGGAGGTGCGCTGCTCGCGCTCGTCGTGCTGTACGCCGCGTTCTTTCAGTCGACGAGCTCGCCGATCACACGTCCGGTCACGCCGGAGACGGGACGCAACGGCTATGCCGCGGTGAGCCGTTGGATCGAATCGGCGGGCTTCCGAGTCGTCAGCTTCAGGGAACGATACGATCGGCTGATCGAGCCCGCTCGCGGACGCACTCCCGAGCTCCCGCGCCGAGGAAACGTGCTGATCACTACGATGCCGCACTCGACTCCGGTTCGGTCGCGAGAGCACGAGCACTTGAAGGCGTGGATCCGCAGCGGCAACACGTTGCTGATTCTCGCGGCGCTCGACGATACGCCGGAGTGGGCTCCGCCGAGAGCGGATCGGCGCTTCCTCGACGACTTGCAGATCATGTCCGGACTGCGCTTCGTGCCGCATGTGTCCGGAGCCGCGCCGGCGCCTGCCGAGGTCCCCGCCGAGACCGCCGTCGAGCTCGAGCCGCTCGTAGGTCATCCGCTGATGGAGGGCGTCTCGGCACTGCGCGGCTTCTCGGATTCGCGCAGCGCGATCTGGGCGCCGGCCGAGCCGTTCGCGTCGACCGGCGCGCTGCTCGGGATCGCCGCCGAGCGAACGACGGGTGCGAAAGCGGCGTGGCAGCGCGTTTACGGAAACGGGCATATCATCGTCGTGGCGATCGGGACGGCGCTGACGAATCACGTCGTCGCCGAAGGCGACGCCGCCCGCTTCGTCATCAACGTCGTCCGTCATCATGTCGAGCGCAATGGCGCGGTCGTGTTCGACGACATGCATCAGGGGCTCTCGGCGATCTACGATGCGGGCGCGTTCTTCCGGGACCCGCGTCTGCACCGGACGCTGTGGTTCTTGATCGGCGCGTGGCTCGTTTACGTGCTCGGGTCGAGCAATCGATTCGCGCCGCCGACCGCCGTCCCGGCGGCTCCGAGAGAGCGCGATTTCGTCGAGGCCGTCGCTGGTCTCATGGCGCGGCGGCTCGATCCGCGCGATGCCGCCAAGCTGCTGCTCGAGGCTTGGCTCGACGAGGTGCGCAGCGTCCGCGGCCTCGCTGCGCACGAGTCGCCGTGGGCGGCGCTCGACGCGACGCCGACGCTCGACGCCGCGACCCGCGAGCGGCTGCGGCAGCACCACGGAGCGCTCGCCGCGGGGAACGAGGTCGACTTGATCGAGCTGCAGAATCTGTTGAGAAGGGCAAGAGAGGCGATCGGATGACGGACCAGGCGAGAGCGCTCGAGAGTTTCCTGCAGCGGGAGATCGGACGGATCGTATACGGCGTCGAGGAGGTCGTTCACGCGCTGACGATCGCGCTGCTCGGCCGCGGCCACGTGCTCCTCGAAGGTCCGCCCGGGCTCGGCAAGACGCTGCTCGCGAACACCTTCGCCGGCCTTCTCGGCGGAGTCTTCAAGCGCGTCCAAGGCACGGCCGACTTGATGCCGACCGATCTCACCGGGCTGCACGTGTTCAACCCCGAGTCTCGCGCCTTCGAATTCCGCGAGGGCCCGCTGTTCGCCGACGTCGTGCTCGTTGACGAGATCAATCGTGCGGGGCCGAAGACGCAGTCGGCGCTGCTCGAGGCGATGGAGGAACGGTTCGTGACCGTCGACGGCGAGCGTTTCCGGCTGCCGGACGGTTTTCTCGTCGTCGCGACGCAGAATCCGCGCGAGTTCGAGGGCACCTATCCGCTGCCGGAGTCGCAGCTCGATCGGTTCATGCTCGGCGTGCGAATGGATTATCCCGCGCGCGAGCACGAAGCGCGGATCCTCGCGGAGTACGCGCTGCCCGGTCCGCTGCACGATTCGCCGATCGACACCGCGCTCGTCGAGCGCGGTCTCGTCGCCGCGGCCCGGAGCGACCTCGAGGCGGTGCACGTTTCCGACGCGCTCACCGATTACATTCTCGATGTCGTCGCCGCGACCCGGCAGAGCTCGAGCATCGAGCTCGGGCTCTCGAGCCGCGCGGCGCTCGCGCTCGCTCGCGCCGCCCGCATCGAGGCGGCTCTCCGCGGCGGATCGTTCGTCGTCCCGGACGACGTGAAGCGAGTCGCCGCGTGGGTCGTTCCGCACCGCATCGCGCTGACGCCGGATGCGGTGCTCGAAGGACATTCGGCGCGGGCGGAGCTCGAGCGGATCCTCGACGCGGTCCCCGTGCCGCGCGATCCGCGGCCGGCGTGAACTTGACTCCGTTCGGCGTCCTCGCGCTGGTCGCGGCCGCGCTCCTCGGCGTCGTCGGGACGTGGAGCGGCGTGCTCGGGGCTTTCCCGTGGTGGCGGCTCGTCGTGACACTGCTCGTCGCCGGGCTGGTCGTCGAGCTCGTTGCGGTCCGCGGCCGCGGGGTGAGTGCGCGCTGGCGCTCGGCCGAGAGGCTCTTTCTTGGCCGCAACCAGACGCTCGAGCTCGAGCTCGGCGGCGAGTCTCGGTGCCGGCTCGCGCTGCGCGTGCTGCCGGTGCTGCCCGAAGGTATTGCGCGTGCCGACGCGCGCGCGCCGGACGCATCGCTCGGCGATGATCCCTCGGAAGGCTGCGGCGAACGCGGCGCGCTCGACCCGATCGAGCTTCGAATCTCGCCCGGCGGCTCGGCGGCGGCCGAGCTCGCCGTGAGGCCGCGACGGCTCGGTGCGTGCACGTGGCCGCGGCTTCCGGTCCGTGTGCTCGGCCCGCTCGGGCTCGCGTGGTGGTCGAGAAAGATCGATCCGCAAACGAAGAGCGTCGTTCTGCCCGATACGCTCGCTCGCCGCTCGGCCGCCGCCGGCTCGGCCGAGGCCGGCGCCGCGCCGCACTCGAAGCTCGGCCGCGGCCGCGAGCTGTATCAGCTTCGCGAGTACCGGCCGGGCGATCCGCGCAATGCGATCGACTGGAAGGCGACCGCGCGCAGCTCGAAGCTGATGACGCGTGTCTACAGCGAGGATCAGCACCTCGAGATCATGATGCTGCTCGATGCCGGCCGGACCAGCCGAACCGAGCTCGACGGAATGAGCCGGCTCGGTCACTACGTGAATCTCGCGGCGCGCTTTGCGGAGTACTGCTCGAGGGGCGACGACCGCGTCGGGCTCGTCGTCTTCGCGGACCGCCCGCTTCGCGTCGTGCCGCCGGTCGGCGGCTTGCCGGGCACGCTGCGGATCCGCCGCGCGCTCACCGATCTCGAGCCGCACGCGGTCGAATCCGACCCGGTCGAAGCGGCGCTTTCGGCATGGCGCATCGTGCGTCATCGGTGTCTTGCGATCGTGCTGTCGGACCTTCACGATCCGAGCGCGAGCCGGGCGCTCGCGGCCGCTGCGGCGGTGCTGAGGCAAAAGCACCTGCCGATGATCGTCGGCCTCGTCGGCAGCGAGATCGCGGCGCTCGCGGACGTGGAGGCCCGCGATTGGCTCGATCCGTACCGCGCTCTCGCGGCATTCGGCTCGAGGCGGCAGTTGACGGCGAATGTCGCGCGGCTGACCGAGCTCGGCGCGCTCGCGCTGACCGCGCGCCCGGCCGAGCTCGACGGCATCGTGCTCGAGCGTTATCGTCAGTTGCGCGCGACCCGCCGCATCTGAGCCGGGCCTTCGCCGCTCGCCGCAGGAAGGCGCCTTCTGCGCCGCACAAGCCGCTCGAGCGCGCCGCTCAGCACGACGACGAGCAGGCCGAGATACGCGAACCCGATCGCGAGGCGGGCCCAAAACGGGTAAGCCGGGCTCGGCGAGACATAACCTTCGATCAGCCCCGCGCCTACGAGGAACACCGCGCCGACGACGAGCAGCGGGACCGCACGTTTCGTCGCGCGTCGAAACGCCTCGGCACGACGCAGATGGCCGGGTCTTGCGAGCGCCTCGCCGAGCGATACGCCGCATGCGCCGGCAATCATGACGACCGAAAGCTCGACGAAACCGTGCGCCGCGACGAATTCGAGCAGGCGGACCGCGAGCCCGTGCTGCGCGGTGTACGAGAACACGGCGCCGAGCATCATTCCGTTCATGCCGACGATATACGCGGTGCCGAGGCCGTAGAAGATGCCGACGACGAGCGCGAAGAGCGCGACGGTGATGTTGTTCGTGAAGATGCTGACCGCGAGCACCGACGACGGCA
>CAYMAF010000036.1:0-19600 GCA_964388365.1 uncultured Gammaproteobacteria bacterium
ACTACCGCGCGCTCGATGCGCTCGTCTATCCGCGGCGCCGCACGAAGCTGACCGACACGGTCACGCCGCTGAAGCCGCTCGAAGCGATGGCGCAGGGCAAGCTCGTGCTCGCGTCGGACGTCGGTGGTCATCGCGAGCTCGTGCGCGACGGGCAGACGGGGCTGCTGTTCGCCGCGGACGACGTCGGCGCGCTCGCGGCGTCGCTCGAGCGGCTGATCGACGAGCCGCACTTGCGCACGGCGTTCGCCGACCACGCGAGACGCTTCGTCGCGACCGAGCGCAACTGGACGCGCAGCGTCGCGGGTTACCGCCGTGCGTACGCTGCGGCGCTCGCGGCGCACGGCAAGCCTACGGCCGTGCTCGGCGAGCAGGCACGGGACTGAGGCGGCGTTGCGAGGCGACGGCGTGAACGTTCTGTTTCTCTGCCACCGTTTCCCCTATCCGGCGGAAGGCGGCGGCAAGATCCGCGCGCTCCACATCGTCCGGCATCTCGTCGCGCAGGGACATCGTGTCACGCTGTGCTCGCCGGTCCGCTCGGAAGCCGAGGCGCGCGGCGTCGAGCACATGCGCGCGCTCGGTGTCGATGTCGTGACGCGCAAGCTCGACGACCGCCTGAAAACGCTCGACATGCTGCTCGCCGCGCCGACCCCCAGGCCGTCGTCGTTCGCATACTTCCACTCGCGCGACCTCGCGGCCGACGTCGAGGCGCTGCTGCGCTCGAGGCGTTTCGATCTCGTCTTCGCGCATTGCTCGTCGATGGGGCCGTATGTCGCGGCGGCGGCAGGCGTGCCGAAGATCATGGATTTTGCGGACATGGATTCGCAGAAGTGGCTCGACTACGCACGCCACAAGCGATTCCCGGCGAATCTCGTCTACGCGCTCGAAGGCAGAAAGCTCGAGCGGGCGGAGAAGGCACTCGCACGATGCTTCGATATCTGCACGACGATCTCGCAAGCCGAGCTCGACACGTTCGAGTCGTACGCGACGGGGACGCCCGCCGAGTGGTTCCCGAACGGCGTCGATCTCGACTATTTCTCGCCGGGCCCGTCTTACGATCCCGACCTCGTGGCGTTCGTCGGCCGCATGGATTACTTCCCGAACGAGCAGGCGATGCGTTGGTTCTGCGGCGAGGTCTGGCCGAAAGTTTGCGCGCGTCGCCGCTTACGACTTCGAATCGTCGGCGCGAATCCCAGCCGCGCGGTGCGGCGCCTCGCCGAGATCGACGGCGTCGAGGTCACCGGCTCGGTTCCGGACGTGCGCCCGTACGTGCAGCCCGCGGCGCTGACCGTCGCGCCGCTTCTGATCGCGCGCGGCATGCAGAACAAGGTCGTCGAGTCGATGGCGATGGGTGTGCCGGTCGTCGCGACGCGCCGCGTCGTGCGCGGCCTCGGACTCGACGTGGACGAGCCGTTCCCGCTTCTCGTCGCCGACTCGGCCGAGGAGTACGCACGTGCCGTGCTCGAGCTGGTCGAGCATCCGAACCGAAGGTCCGAGCTCGCGGCGGCTTCTCGCTCGCTCGCCGAGACCTCGTTCTCGTGGCCGGCCGCGCTGCGGCGGCTCGACGAGATCATCGCGCGCGTGGTGGGCTCGGATTTCAGCGGTTCCGCGCGGGCAGCAGGTTCAGCGCGAGCCTGACGCCGAAACGCCACGCTTCGCGATCGCACGGCGTGAACCGGCGCAGCTGAAAGATATCGTCGCCGGCGCGCGAGGCGCCCGGGTTCGTCGTCACGGCGGCGTCGAAGCCGAGATCGGCGACGAGCCGAGCGTGGCTCGGCGCGTAGTCGCCGCCGAGCTTGCCGTTCGGATACGCGAAAAGCCCTACCCGCTCGCCGAGCAGCGCTTCCAGATGCTCCCGGCTTTGCGCGATCTCGTTGCGCGCGGCCGTCTCGTCGCATTTCACGAGGATCGGATGCGTGACCGTGTGGGCACCGATTTCCATGCCCGCGGCGCGGAGCGCGCGCACCTGCGCCGACGTCATCATGAGCGCGGTATCGGTCGTCGCGCCGCAACGCTCGACCACCGCGGCGACCGCGTCCTTGCGCTCGTCCCGCGGAAGATGTTTCAGCGCTGGAATGATGCGCGCGAGCGCGGCGCGCTTCTCGGCGTCCGTGCTCGTCGGCAGGATGCCGAGACCGAGCCGCTCGAGATCGAGGCGCTCGTGAGGCGTCGCGCGCACGGCCTCGATCAGCTCGTCGTTCCACATCCGTCCGCCGTCGAGAAAGCCCGTGGCGATGAAGAAGGTCGCCGGCAGGCCGTGTCGAAGCAGCACCGGCAGCGCGCACGTGTAATTGTCGGCGTAGCCGTCGTCGAACGTGATGCACGCGGCACGCGCGGGCAGGCTGCCGGTCTTGAGCCGCTCGACGGCTTCGCCGAGAGGCAGCACCGTGAACCAATCGGCGAGCCAGCCGACGATTCGGTCGAAGCGCTCGACGTCGGGCTCGTACGGCGCAAGGGGATCCGGCGACGGCAGCACGCGGTGGAAGATGAGGATCGACAGGCGCGCGCGCGGCCCCCGCGGCGACAACGCGCCGAGCAGCGTGCGCAGCGCGAGCGAGCTCGCGGCGGTGCCGCGGCGGCGCACGGCGCGGGCCGGCGCCGCGACGGTCTCGGGCCCGTGCATCAGCCCGGCTCCTTGTATGGCTTGCCGCGCAGAATGGCGCGTGCCCTCGCGATCTGGTCGACGCGCGGCGCGCGCAAGCCGCGCGAGACGGCGGCTTGGCCGCCCGTCTCGCGGGCCTGTGTATCCGTGGCAGCGACACGCACGGCCGGCTCGGCCGCGGCGGTGTGATCCCGTGCAGGCTGCGGCGTGAGCGGCGGCGTTCCGAACGCCCCGGGTGCGGCCATCCCGGGCGGCCTCGGCGGCGGTCTCTTGATGCCCGCGTACTCCAGGAACGAGACCTGCGGATCGGTTTCCCAGCCGCGCCGCATCACCCACGCTTTCGCGAGCACGACGAGCACCATCAGGTTGTACGGCAGATCGAAATAGGACAGCGACAAGAAAGACCCGCCGACCGCGAAACCCGCGAGGCTAACTTGCACCATGCTGCCGAGATCCGCCGCCCATTTCGTTTCCGGAGCCTCGCGGGCGTGCTTTCGCAGCCAGCCGGCGCAGCGGAACGCCGAGATCCACATCATCAGGTAGATGAACAGCCCGACGAAGCCGTGATTGCCCAGGATCTGGAAGTAGATGCTGTGCGCGGCACGAACCGTGTTCTCGTAAGGACCGTACTGGTCGAACAGGAACTGGTGCTGATAGCTCATTCCGCCGCCGAAGAAGTACTCCTGCGCGGTATGCCACGCGACGATCCACGCGTTGATCCGGCCCATCGCCGAGCCGTCTTCCTGGTAGTTCCGGATGGTGTGCATCCGCTCCCACCAGTGCTCCGGCATGAACGGCAGCAACGCGAGCGCGGCGACGGCGATCAGCGCGCCGGTCTTGATCCGGTGCTGGCTGCGCAGCCAGAACACGCCGGCCATGCCGATGAGCGCGAGCAGGCCGCCCCGCGAATGGCTACCGAGCGCCGACGCGGCGGACAACAGCATCACGACGGTCAGGCCGTGGCGCAGCCAACGGTGCTCGACCTGCAGCTGCAGGAAGCGGATCATCGGAATGCAGACGACCGTCGCGAGCGCGAAGTCGTTGTTATCCGCGATGAACGACGACGGCGGGCCGAAGACGCGATAGTTGCCGCCCTTCAAGACCGTGAACAGTCCGCCCTTCGTCGCGAGGACCGCGAGCGAGCCGATCGTCACCCACGCGAACGCGAGCATGTCGTAGCGGGTGCGAAGCAGCGCGAGCGCGACGAAGGTCATCAAGTAGATCTTGATGACGCGGTCCCACATCGGATAGTCGCCGGCGGGATCGATACCCAACTGCCACGACAGCGTGATCCACATCGTGAGCGCGGCGAGCCACCAGACGGGCGCGCCTTGGAACGGCGACTGTCGCTCTTTGGTCAACACGAGGCCGACCAAGGTCGATGCGGCCGCGATCGCCGCGAGCGGCGCCGAGTACGCGATGCCCCACGCGTAGCGGTGCGGGTTCATGATCGACAGCCACGTCCAGTTCATGACGCCGATCCACGGGCGCCTGAGCGCAAGCACCGCGCCCGCGAGGACGAGCGAGACGATCAGGAGGTCGCGCATGTCGTGCCCTTCGTGCGAGCGTCGGCACCGAGCGCGACGACCTCGTCGAGCAGCGCCGCGAGGTCGCCGCTCAGCCGGCGGCGGGACTTCGCGGCGACTGCCGCTTCGCTCGGGAGGGTGCCGCGCGTCGGAGATTCGAGCACCCGCGACAGCAGCGCGGCGATCTCGGCCGGATCGTCGAGTCGCGCGATCGCGTCTAGACCGGCGTCGCGCGCGGCGCGGGCCGTGTCTCCGGCCGGGTCGGTCAGCGCGACGATCGGGCGCCGCGCGCGCAGGTACTCGTAGAATTTCGCCGGGATCTGCGCGTTGCAGTTGCTCGCCTGCAGGAGCAGCAGAGCGTCCGCGCTCAGCATCTCGCGCAGCCCGTCGCGGTAGCCGATTCGCGGCAGGATCTCGATCGCGTCCTCGACGGCGTAGCGTCCCGCGAGCTCCGCGAGCAAGGTCTCGTTGACCGCCGCGCGGAAGCGGACCACGACGCGCGCGTAATGCTGCGGAGCCTCATCGCGCAGCCGCGCGAGCGCGGCGAAGAGCTGGGTCGGGTCCCGTTCGACCGCATAGACGATGCCGCTGTGCAGCAACGTGAAGCGGCCCGGGTTCAACGGCCCGGCCGGCTCGAGACCGCCGAAGGCATGCTCGTCGTAACCGTTCTCGAGCAGTCGGAAGCGGTCGCGTTGCGCCGGGTAACGGCGGGCATACTCGTCGACGGCGCCCGGCGCGGTGAACGTGCAGCACCGCGCGAGCGCCGTCGTGCGCTGTTCGATGCGCACGAAGCTCGCATGCGTCGCGGGATCCGACGGATAGCCGGGCTGCGCCATGGGGTCGCGGAAGTCGGCGATCCAAGGCAGGCCGGTGCGGGTCGCGAGCGTGGCGCCGATCAGATGCGCGGTCGCGATCGGGAACGTCGACCAGATCGCATGAACGCCGAGCTTGCGGATGAGCCAGAGGCCGAGCGGCACCGCGCCGAGCCACCAGGAGAGCCAGCGGTCGGGCCGGGCGAGGAAGGCGGGATAGCGCCCACGCACGGAAAAAAGTCGCTTGGTGTCCCATGCCGGCGCACGTACGACCCGCACGCCGGGCGCGATCTGGTCGAGCTGATCGGTGCTCGTGCTCGAGTAAGCGCGCGGGTGGGCCGTGAGCACGATCGGCTCCCAACCGAACTGCGGCAGATACGACGAGAAACGCAGCGTCCGCTGGACTCCGCTGCTGCCCGCCAGCGGAGGGAAGTGGTACGCTACCATCAGCACTCGCTTCAACTCGGCGTCTCCCGCCCTGGCAGCCGCGCGGCGCGGCGTCTGCACGACGTGCGAATCAGGTCACGCGCAGGCACGGCTGAACTCCTAAAATACTGCGACCGGCCGGGCCGAGAATAACGCATATTGGTCCCGCCGACGTAAGAGCGGAGTCTCGATCTTGGATACCAAAGAGCAAGTATTGTCCGTCCTCGACGAGGTGCTGAGCCTGCGAGGGCGCGCCGCGTCTTTCGACCTGGACACGCCGCTGCTCGGCGCCGTGCCGGAGCTCGATTCGATGGCGGTCGTCGGCGTGATCAACGGGCTCGAGGAGCGGTTCGGCTTCGTCGTCGAGGACGACGAGCTCGACGGTTCGACGTTCGAAACGGTCGGCACGCTCGTCGCGTTCGTCGACGGCAAGCGTGCCGCGAGCACGTCTTGATCCGCCGCCGCGTTTTCCACGTCGAAACCACGCGCGGACGCCGCTTCGCGCTGCTGACGCTGCCCGCGGCCGATACCCCCGTCGGCGGGATGCTGTTCGTGCATCCGTTCGCCGAGGAAATGAACAAATCGAGACGGATGGTCGCGCTCGCCGCCGCGGCGTTCGCGTCCGCCGGCTGGGCCGTGCTTCAGGTCGACCTCACGGGTTGCGGCGACAGCGACGGCGACTTCGGGGATGCCGACTGGCAGAGCTGGCTCGACGACGTCTCGGCGGGATGGTCGACGCTCGGCGAGGTATCGCCCGGGCCCAACGCGATCTGGACGCTGCGGGCGGGATGTCTCGTCGCCGCGGACTGGCTCGCGCAACGAAACGAGCGGCCGCCGCTGCTGATGTGGCAGCCGGTGCAGAGCGGACGCGTTCATCTCACGCAGTTCTTGCGTCTCAAGGCCGCAAGCCAAATGGTGCACGGGGGCGAGGGCGTGAAGGTATCGGCGCTGCTCGACGCGCTCGCGGCCGGCGAGCACGTCGAGGTCGCCGGTTACTCGATCTCGCCCGGCCTCGCGGCGGGGCTCGGCGCGGCGGCGTTGCGCTTGCCGAAGGACTATCCGTCGGCAGTCACGATGCTCGAGATCGTCTCCGCCGAAGGCTCGGGGCCTTCCGCGGCCATCGCCGGGCTTGCGGACGCGTGGCGCGGCGAAGGCGTGGCGGCTTCGGCGGCGGCATGCGTAGGGCCGCCGTTCTGGCAGACGCAGGAGATCGAGACGGCACCGGCGCTGATCGACGCGTCGATCAGCGCGCTCGATGGGTTTCGCCGATGACGTCGACCGGCTCGGTGCGCCGCGCACACGCGAAGGCGCTCGAAGGGGGAGGGCAATGAGCTACATCGAGAAGCCGGCACTCGTCGAATGCGCCGGCGACGAGCTCGTCGCCGTCATCACCCTGCCGTCGCGCGCGTCATCGAGCGTCGGGCTCGTGATCGTGACGGGCGGTCCTCAGTATCGTGTGGGGAGTCACCGGCAATTCGTGCTGCTCGCGCGCGCCGCTGCCTCGCGAGGCTATCCGTGCATCCGTTTCGACTATCGCGGCATGGGCGACGCGACCGGCGCGGAGCGAGGCTTCGAAGCCGTGAACGAGGATATCGCCGCCGCGATCGGGGCCCTCGTCGGCGCGGCGCCCTCGGTCGAGCGCGTCGTGCTGCTCGGTCTCTGCGATGGCGCCAGTGCCGCGTGCCTCTATTCGCCCGAGGATCGACGGATTGCCGGGGCGGTCTTGCTGAACCCTTGGGTGCGCACCGAAGCGGGCGAGGCGAAGACCTATCTCAAGCACTACTACTTGAAGCGCCTTTGCGAGCCCGAGTTCTGGCGCAAGCTGTGGCGGGGCGGGCTGTCGATCGGCGAGTCGCTGCGTTCTTTCGCGAAGGCCGTCGTGCGAGCCCGCGCCGGCCATGGCGGCGGCGAGGCGGCGGACCTGCCGTCGAGGATGGCCGCGGCCGTCGCGAAATCCGGAGTGCCGCTCCTGATCGTGCTCAGCGGGCGGGATTATGTCGCGCGCGAGTTCGAGCTCGTGACGCAAAGTCATGCGGTCTGGTCCGGTCTGTTCGCGGCGGCGGACGTCGAGCGTCTCGACGAGGCCGACCACACGTTCTCGTCGCGAGCGTTTCGGGACGACGTCGCGGAGCGAGTCGTGCGCTGGATCGAGTCGCGCCTCTCCGGCGCGGACGAGACCGCCCGTCCCGCGGCGGGGATGTGACCGGCGCCGCTGGCGATCCCGACGCAAAGCGGTATCCTTGCGATGCTCGGAGCCTACTGCCGCCGGGATGTCGACCATGACACGAATTGACCGCTGGATCGGGTCTGGCGCCGCCCTGGTCGCGGCGAAGGCCGTGCTCGCCGTCGTGCTCGGCGCCGCGTCATCGCTCGCGCTCGGCGATGAGCCGTTCGCATTTGGCTGCGGAAGCCTCGAGAACGCGTACGGTCCGTACGATTACCGAAACGCGACGCATCGCCGCGAGAAGCTTCCGATCGTCGAGAGCGCGCACTTCACGATCGACGTCTTCGAGCTGCGCCGTGGCGTGACCGCCACCTTCCCGCTGGTCGACATCGATTACACGCTGCGCGCGTTTCCGAATCACCATCTCGCGCTCGACGCGATGGCGCGCTTGCACCGACGGGAAGGCGTCGAGCGCTTCCCGCAGGGCCGCTATTCGCTAGCGTGCTGGTTCGAGCGCGCGCGGCAGTGGCAGCCCGACGACGGCATGGTTTACCTGATCTACGGCACTCACCTTTTCTACACCGACCGGCTCAAAGAGGCGGAGCCGGTGCTGCTGAAGGCGGCCGAGCTTCTGCCTCGTTCGGCCGAGGCGCATTACAACCTCGGGCTGCTGTACGTGCGGCTCGGAAATCACGAAGAGGCCGCCCGTTGGGCCGACAAGGCTTACGAGCTCGGCGCCCAGCTTCCGGGCCTTCGCGAGCAGCTCGCGAAAGCCGCGTCGAAGGCTCGTTAGCAGCAAGCGCCTTGCATCGATCCACATCGATTCCCGCACCGCACATGGGGTCCGACGCCGTCGGCGCGGCGTGTCCTTCGCCTTTCGCGGAGGAAGCGATCCCGAAGCATCCGGTGCTGTCGTCCTCGACGTTTCGGCGGCGGCGGGTGTCGCCCGGCATCCCGACGTTGCTCGACGCGGCGGACGTCCGCTTTCTGCGGCTCGGGCGGATCGCGCTTTCGGCCGCGCTGCAAATGATCGGGATCGGGCCCGGCGACAAGGTACTGCTGCCCGCCTATCACTGCGTATCGATGGTCGAGCCGGCCCTGAAGGCGGGCGCGACGCCGGTGTTCTACCGCATCGCTCCGGGGGCGCTCGTCGATCTCGACGACCTCGAGCGGCGGATGGTCGGCGCGCGAGCAATCATCGCGCCGCACTATTTCGGCTTCCATCAGCCGATGCCGGACATTCGCCGCATCGCGGACCGGCACGGCGCCGCGTTGATCGAGGACTGCGCGCACTGCCTGTTCGGCGAGATCGACGGCACGCGGGTCGGCGGCTTCGGCGATTACGCGATCGCGAGCCCGTGGAAGTTCTTACCGGTCAACGAGGGCGGATGTCTCGTCGTGAATCGAAACGCCGGGGCGCCGCTCACGATTCGCGGGCGTGCTCCGAGCGAAGAAGCGAAGGCGCTGTTGAACCTGATCGAGGTTTCGCTCGCGTACGGCCGCTTGCCGCGCGTCGGCATGCTCGCTCGTCCCTTGCTCGCGCTCGCCGATTACCGGAACCGGCGCCGCCGCGCGCGCCGCGGCCCCCGCGCACCTAAAGACGAGAATCCGAGACGTGCCGACGCGACGCCGCTCGCCGCGATCGACGCGATGACCGCCGTCTGCCGCACGATCGTGCGTCGTGCCGATCTCGAGCGCGTCGTCACGCTGCGGCGGCAATACTATCGTGAGCTGCTCGAGGCGTGGCGCGAGCTGCCCGGCGCGCGGCCGCTGCATGCCGAGCTGCCGGACAACGTCGTTCCGCAGGTCTTTCCGCTCGTCGTCGAGGCGCCGGAGGCGCGCTTCGCGCCGCTCAAGGCGGCCGGCGTGCCGATCATTCGGTTCGGAGAGTACCTGTGGGAAGGGCTCGAACCCGGGACTTGCCGGGTGACGGAAGCGCTATCGCGCCAGGTTTTTCAGTTTCCTTGCCATCAGGAGCTGCGCCCGGACGAGGTGCGGTGGCTCGCGGCGACGGTACGCGACGTGCTGCACCGTACCCGGCATTGCTGAACGGCAATCTTTCGGAGAACTATTCGACGTGAACGCACGCCTGCATTGGAACCTGCTGCCT
This sequence comes from uncultured Gammaproteobacteria bacterium, assembly GCA_964388365.1. Taxonomy (GTDB): domain Bacteria; phylum Pseudomonadota; class Gammaproteobacteria; order Steroidobacterales; family Rariloculaceae; genus ZC4RG20. The sequence goes on from CAYMAF010000036.1 coordinate 9,638, forward strand.
TTCGATTCGCGCGCCGGCGTGCTGCCGTCCGAATGGCAGCAGCTGAACGAGCGTCGCTTCGGCGCGCACCCGCTGCTCGATGCGGACTTTCTCGGTCCGTTGCTGCGCGAATACGGCGACGACTCGATCCGGCTTGCGCGCCTCTACGACGGCGGCGACGTGCTCGGGCTCGCGCTCGTGCGCCGCGTGCGGCCGGGCAAGTGGGCACTCTTCCAGCCCGACCAGGCTCCGCTCGGGCCGATCATGGTCGACCTCGAACGAGTCGACGCGTCCGGTGCCATTGCGGGACTGCTGACGAGCTTGCCCGGGCTCGCGGCCGAGCTCGAGCTGACGTTCCTCGATCCGCAGTTCTCGCCGCTGCCGCCGCAGGGGCCGTGCGTCGAATGGATTCCGTACGCGACGACGATGGGCGTCGAGACGACCGGATCGTTCGACGAGTATTGGGCCGCGCGCAAGAAACAGCTGCGCTACAACCTACGCAACTATCAGAAGCGGCTCGTCGAGGCCGGAATGGAGCCGCGCTTCGAGGTCATCACGGAGCCCGACCGGATCGCGTGGGCCGTCGACGACTACGGTGATCTCGAGAGCCGCGGCTGGAAGGCCGCGCTCGGCACGGCCATTCATCGCTCGAACAGTCAAGGCAAGGTGTACCGCGAGATCATGCGAGGCTTCGCCGAGCGCGGCTCGGCGCTCGCGACGCGCATGCTGATCGGCGATCGGCTCGTCGCGGGTTGGCTGATCATCGTCTCGGGCGGCATGGCCGTGATGCTGAAGACGACCTTCGACGAAAGTCTGTCGGACTATGCGGTCGGCCGCGTCGTGCTGTTCCACACGCTGCGACATTTGTTCGAGCGCGACGATATTCGCGTCGTCGAGTTCTATACGAAGGCGAACGCCGTTCAGCTCCAGTGGTCGACGATAAGCCGGCCGACCTACCACGCGAATATCTATCGCTATCCGGTCGTGCACCGCTCGCGACGCTTGCTGCGCGCCGTCGCGAGGCCGTTCAAGCGCCGACGCAAGGCCGTCGCCGAGGCGCCCGGCACCTGATCCGAGATCGGCAGGCCCGGTCTTCGGAGAAATCCGACCGGTCAGGCGTAGGGTTGCTTTTCACGCGGCGCGCTCGAGCGCGGCCGCGCGTCGGCGCAGCAGTCGGCGAAAACACCATTCGACGTAGCGACGGCGCATGCCGCGCGCGTGGGCGAGATACTCGGCGCGCAGTCGCAGGGCCATCGCGAGCCTCGTCCATGCCGCGGGCAGCGCGGGGACGCTTCCTTCCGGGTCGTAGCTGCGCCAGAACGCGGTCGTCAGCGCCTCGAGCCTTCCGGCGATCCGGAGCGCGCCGGGATGCATCGAGTGCAGCTCCAGATGGTTCAAGAAATGCGCAACGTCGAGCAGAACGACGTTGACGTAGCGCGCACCGGCGTCGAGGCCGACGACCTCGTCGCCGTCGACGACGAGATTGTCGGGCTTGCAATCGCCGTGAACCCAAGCGCGCGGCACCGGCTGCGAGGCGGCGGCGTCGATCGTATCCTCGAGCAGCCGCAGGATTCGCGCGACGTCGGCACGCTGCTCCGCGATACCGGCTTCGCGGAGCGTCTCGACGGTGACGTCGAGCAGCGTGCGCACGTCGACCGGACCCGGCTCCGCTGGCCGCGCCCGGTGAAAATCGCGCAGCCACGCTCCGGACAGCGCGATCGCCCGCTCGACGTCGGCGGGCGAGACGCGCGGATCGCGGCACAGGCCGCCGACGCTGCGGCCTTCGAGCCACCCGCAGACGACGACGGCGTGCTCGCGCAACAGCATGACGGGCTTCGGCGCGAGCGCGTTACGTCCGGGCGGAACGCCCTCGGCGATCGCGCGAAGCGCCGCATGTTGTATTTCGGCCTCCTCGGGCGCGGGCGCGCCGGTGATCGGGTCGCGGCACTGCTTGACGGCGACCGGGAACGGCAGGCCCGGAAGCGACGCCTTGAAGATCCGCGAATGCGAGCCGTCGTAGACGGGGCCCGTGACGACGACGTCGTCGTCGGCCGCGCCCAGCGCGGCGCTGAGCCAACCGCGCACATGCTCGGCGCTCGGCACGGCTCCGTCTTCGATCGTCACGCGAAACGCCAATCCGGCCTGTGTCGCTCGAGCCAGAGCTCGAGAACGGTGAGGATGAACGCCATCTCGCCGTAGTAGCCGGGATATTCCGGCAACAGGCGCGACAACAGCTCCCGCACGAAAGCGGGCTGGACGACGCCGCGCTTCTCGAACGCGTGCAGCGCGTCGTGGACGAGGGTCTTGAGACCCGCGTGCTCTAGCGCCCAATGGCCGAAAGGCAAGCCGAACCCGTGCTTCTTTTTCTTGATGATCGCTTCCGGCAGGAAGTCGCGCAGCGCTTCCTTGAAGAACCAGCGCAGCGTGAGTCCCTTGAGCTTCCACTCCGGTGGAAGCGAGGTCGAGAACTCGAGCAGCTCGTCGGACAGCAGCGGGAAGCCGACGTCGACGCCGGCGAGCTCGGTCGTGCCGAGCACTTTCACGAGATCGTTGTCCGCCAGCGTGTACTTCCAGTCGTACGCGAGCATGCCGTTGATCAACGCGCGCGCACGGGCTTCGTGCCACCGCTCGCGCTGCGCTCGCAGCGGACGCTCGGCGTCGATCGCGTCGATGAACGCGGGCTCGAAGATGTTCGGGATGCCGATCCTGGCCAGCATGTTGTACATCTCGAGCCGGTCCGGCATCGGCGTGCGCGCTTGAACGATGTAGCTCGCGCCCTTGGTGAGCGGCCAGATCCGGCCGAGCGGCCCGTCGCCGATCAGCGGCTCGAGCACCGCGGAACGCAGAGCCGCCGGGACTCGCTCGTACCAAGAGAACACTCTTTGCTTCGCGTAGCGAACGTTGCCGCCGAAGAGCTCGTCGCCGCCGTCCCCGGCGAGCATCTTCACGATACCGTCCGCGCGCGCGAGCCGCGCGCAGATCCACGCGGGCACGGCCGACGAGTTGCCGAACGGCTGGTCGTAGTGGGCCGCGACCGCGGGAATGCCTTCGAGCAGCTCGTCCGGCGTCACGTAATGCTCGTGATGCCGCGTTCCGAAGTGCCGCGCCGCGATGCGCGCGTACTCCATCTCGTCGTAACCGGCCGCGTCGAAGCCGATCGAGTATGTCGGCGCCGGCTGGCCGAGGACGCGACACAGCATGCCCGCGACGGTCGAGCTGTCGGTGCCGCCCGAGAGGAACGCACCGATCCCTTCTCCGTTGCCGACCTCCCGCTCGACCGATGCCCTGACGAGGTCGACGAACGTGCGTTTCGCGTCGACGAGGCTGGGCCGGTGATCCTCGTCGAATATCGGCGTGAAATACGGGACGTACTCGAGCCGTCCGCCCGACCACGTCGCCGCGACGCCCGCGGGGATGCGCACGACGTTCGCGAAGATCGTCGACGGCGCGGGGATCACGTGGAAATAGAGGTAGTCGAAGACGGCCTGCGGCGAGATCGCGGAGTCGGCGCCGGCAACGTCGTCTGCTCGCGCTCCGAACCGGATCCCCGTATCGGTCGCGGCGGCGCATATCGGCCACGTCGCAAAACGGTCCGTGACGATCACGACGGAGCGATCGGCGGGACGGACGAGCACGGCCGAGAACCGTCCGCGAACCTGCGCCGGCGCGCGTTCGCCCGATGCGGCGAACGCGTCGATCCACGCCGTCGCGGCGCCTCGCTCTCGCGCGAGCGCGTCGAGTCGCGCGTCGCCGAAGCGCGGCTCGCCGCACGCGACGCAAACGACGCCGTCCCGTTCGCGAACGTCGACGCCCGCGGCGTAGGCGATCCAGCCTCCGTCGAACCGTTTCGACGCGAGATCCCCGGGCGGCGGCATTTCCGACGTTCCGCCGCGCAACGTGACCTCACCGTGGAATTTCGCGACCAATTGTTCTTCTCCGAGTCGTCGGCCGGTCGCGCCGAATGGTCGGCCAAAGCCGAAAGCGCCGCAAGCGACCAATGCTCACTTCGCGCGGCTCGGCGCGGCGGCTCCGTACGAGCACGGATGCGAGGGATTCGACGGCTCGATCCGATATCGCTCGTTCGCGACGCGCGCGGTACGCCTCAGATGCGCCGCAGCACGTTCGCGAAGAGAGACGCATCCGAGCGGAGCTCGGTGAAACCCACGGCTGAAAAAATGTATCGATACAGCTCGAGCATCGAAGAATAGCGCGCGGCGGTCGTCCCCGGGCGCCGCACGGCGATCTCCTCGAACGGAGCGGTCAGGAAGAACCGGTAATCGAACGACGGATAAAACGCGCACAGCACGCGCACGGCCGCCGGGAGCCATCGTCTCGGCAGCCTTCGTTCGGCGACGGCGACCGCGACGTTGTCGAAGATCGTCCGGTCGAAGAGTAACACGCGACGCGCGCGCCAGCGATTGTGGAGCAAGAGCCACGGCGTGTAGAGGAGATTCCGGTGCCAGCGGTAGATATGCACGTGCGTCACCGGCAACCCCGATGCCGTCAACGCGTCGAGGAGCTGCTTGCAGATCGTCGTTTTCCCGCTGCCGTCGATGCCGGAGACGGCGATCGCGATGCCGCGCTTCTGCAGACGGTCGCGGAGACGCGTGGCCGCGTCGCGCTCGGGCTGCACTACACGAGCACCTCGGCGGCGCCGGGATGCGACAGGAAGCCCTGCGGGCTCGCGCTCGCGCCGTAGGCGCCGGACTGGAACACGACGACGAGATCTCCGACGTCGGCTCTCGGCAGGAGCATCTCCGCGCCGAGCAGGTCGAGCGGCGTGCACAGCGGACCGACGACGGAGACACGCTCGAGCTCCGCGCCGTCCGCATTCGTGCCGATCGTCAGCGGGTAGTTCTTGCGGATGACCTGGCCGAAATTGCCGGACGCCGCGAGATGATGATGCAGTCCGCCGTCGGTCACGAGATAGGTGCGTCCGCGAGACGTTTTCTTGTCGATCACGCGGGCCACGTAGATGCCGGCCTCGGCGACGAGGTAGCGGCCGAGCTCGATCACGACCTCGACGCCCGGCCAGAGTCGCTCGGCTTCGGCCGCGATCTCCGCGAGATTCTCCGCGATCGGTCGGACGTCGAGGCGGCGCTCGCCGGGGAAGTACGGCACGCCGAAGCCTCCGCCGAGATTCAGCGTCTTGATCGGCCCCGGCGCGAACGCCGCGAGGCGCGCCGCGAGCTCGAATCCCTTGCGCTGCGATTCGACGATCGCGTCGCTCCTCAAGTTCTGAGATCCGGAGAAGATATGGAAGCCTTCGAACGCGAGCCCGACTTCGCCGATTCGCTCGAGCGCCTGCGGCACCCGCTCGGCGTCGATGCCGAACTGTTTCGGTCCGCCGCCCATGCTCATCCCCGAGCTTTTCAGCTCGAAGTCCGGATTGATCCGGACAGCGGCTCGCGCCGGCAATCGCAGCGCCTTCGAGCACTCGGCGAGGATCTCGATCTCGCGAACCGATTCGATGTTGACGAGCACGCCGGCCGCGACCGCCTGACGGAGCTCGTCGTCGCGCTTGCCGGGCCCTGCGATGCTGATGCCGGCCGGATCGGCGCCCGCGTCGAGCGCGATCTTGAGCTCTCCGGCCGACGCAACGTCGATGCCGTCGACGAGGCGCACCATGTGATCGACGAGCGCCGGCATCGGGTTCGCCTTCATCGCGTAGTGGAGCTTGACCCCGGGCGGGAGCACGCGGCGCAGCTCGTCGACCCGCTCCGTCAGCAGGCGCCGGTCGTACGCATAGAACGGGGTGCGGCCGACGCGCGCCGCGAGGCGCCGCAGCGGAAGGCCGCCGACGACGAGCTCGCCGCCGACGATCGGGAACTGCGTCATCGGCGCATGGCGCACGGCTTCTTTCTGGTCACTCAATGCGGACGCTCCGTTCAAGCATTCGCAAGCGTCTGGGCGCCGCGGTCGGCCGGGCGCTCGACGCGGGCTGCGAGGACGCGCTCTTTCAGCGCGTTGCGGTCGAGCTTGCCGTTCGGATTGCGCGGCAGCGCGCCCGCGTGGATCTCGATGTGCGCCGGCACCATGTACGCGGGCAAGCGCTTCCGGCACTCGTCGAGCAACCGATCCGTCTCGAGCGTGCGGCCGTCGGGCGGCGCGGCGATCACCCAGATCGCCTGTCCGAGCGCATCGTCCGGCACGCCGACGGCGACGCATTCGGCGACGAGCCCCGTCGAGTAGATGACCTCCTCGATCTCGGTCGGGCTCACCCGGTACCCCGACGTCTTGATCATCTCGTCGCGGCGGCCGATGAAGTACAGAAAGCCTTCTTCGTCCATGCGCACCGTATCGCCGGAGAACACGGCGATCTCGGGCAGCACCACCCCTTCACGGTTCGGCACGGCAGCCGGCGGCAGCGGCTTGAAGCGTTCCGCCGTCGCCTCGGGATTGTTCCAGTAACCGAGCGCGACGAGCGGACCGCGTTGCACGAGCTCACCCGGCTCGTTCGGGCCGCACGGCGTGCCGTCTTCGCGGAGCACGAGGACTTCCGCGTTCGGAATCGCCTTGCCGATCGAGTCCGGCCTCGCGTCGACCTGCTCCGGCGGCAGATAGGTCGCTCGGAAAGCTTCGGTCAGGCCGTACATCAGATAAGGTTTCGCATTCGGCACTTTCGCGCGCAGCTTCGTCAGCGTGTCGAACGGCATTCGGCCGCCGGTATTCGCGAAGTAGCGCAGATGCGTGTCGATCTCGTGCGGCCACTCGAGCCTCGCGAGCTGGATCCATAGCGGCGGCACGGCCGTCAAGCCCGTGACGCGCTCGCGCGACAGCGCGTTGATCACGTCGCGGGGCATCAGGTAGTTCAACAGCACGACGCGAGCCCCCGAGTGGAAGGCGGTCGTGAGCTGAGAGAAGCCGGCGTCGAACGACAGCGGCAGCGCCGCGAGGAGCACGTCATGCGGACCGTTCTCGAGGTATTGCGCGACGCTCTTCGCGCCGACGACGAGATTGCGGTGACAGAGCACGACGCCTTTTGGCCGTCCCGTGCTGCCGGACGTGTAGAAGATCGCAGCGATATCCGATTCGGTGAGGCGAGGCGGGGTGTACGCTCCCGCACGCGCGAGATCGGTCGCCCGGTGAACGCGCACGTCGGCGAGCGCCGGCAGGTCGTCCGCGTCGCCGACGACGACGACGTCGTGCACGCCGGAAGGCGCGACGATGTCGCGGAGCGCGCCGAGCCGCTCACGAGAGGTCACGAGCACGCGGACGGTGCAGTCCCGCAGGATGTGCGCGACCTGATCGGCTTTCAGGATCGGATTGACCGGCACGAACGCGCCGCCGGCGAGCGTCGCGCCGAACATCGCGGCGACCGTTTCCGGGCGCTTGTCGAGGTACACCGCGACGCGCTCGCCGCGGAGAAGGCCGAGCTCGCGATACGCCGCCGCGAAGTCGATGATGCGCTGCGCGGTGTCGGCATAGCTCAGCGACTCGCCGCCGAAAGTGAGCGCGGCAGCATCGCCGTCCCGTTCCGCGGACGCGATGACGAGATCGTGAAGGAGGTAAGTGCTGCGCATTGCTCTACGACGGCTCCTGAACGAATGCTTTCGGCCGGCGGCTCAGTCTAGCCGATCACGGTCCGCCACGCGTGAATCGACTTCTCGAACGAGCGACGGCGCACCGATCGGCGGGAGAGCCGGGCGGGTCGAGCCGACGGGGGCTCGGACGGGGTGCAAGCGCACCGATCGGTACGTGTGCGAGCGGCACCTCCGTGTCGCCGATTTGCGCCGGGTCCGCTCCGCCGCTCCGTCTTGCAGGTCGCGAGCGAAAGTGCGCATCCGGCTCGGTCGGCCGCCGTCCGTTTCCGCTCGTCTGTGCGAAGTTATTGTAAATTCGACAGACGGGTATGTCGCGCGCCAGAGACATATTGCAATTGCATAGCGAAACGCCGATCGTGCTGGCGCACCAAGGGGGTTGACGCTCATTGGCAGGCCGGGTCGCCTGCGAGCGAAGCCGGCCGGGCTATCCGATCCGTGCGTTCAGTCACACGTGCGATCGGATGGAGCAAATAAGCTAGGCACACGGCAGGCACCCCGAAAACGTTACGGAGAGTTTCATGGGCACGTTGGAAGCCATTCGACTTCGCACTCTCGTGCGCGTGTTCGCCTGCCTCGTCTGCCTCGCCGGCGTATCTCTTTCCGCCCACGGCAGCGCACGCGTAACGAACGGCGATCTGCCTCCCGGCGTCATTACCGCGATCAGACTGCACGACAGCGGCAGCGGAGCGGGGCGCGGCGTGAGCTTCGGCTTGCCTCTGCCCGAAGGGCGGATCCGCGGCAATACCGGCCTCGTCGTCACGACGCCGGACGGCGAGGTGCTCGATTCCCAGTGGAACCCGCTCGCGAGCTGGCGGACCGACGGCTCGGTGCTGCACGGCGTGTTGACGTTCGTCACGAACCGCTCGGGATCGAACGAGGGTATCTACTACGTGCGCGAAGGCACGCCCGTGTCGGGCTCGGTCATCGATGCGGGCGACATCGTCGATTCGGGCTTCGACGCGGAAGTCTCCGCGGTGATCGACGGCGTGACCTATAGCCTGAGCGCGAGCGACCTGCTCGACGGCGCCGTTTCGCCGCGCCTCAACTACATGCATTTCTCCGGTCCGCTCGCGACCGAGATCGCGATCGGCGGGCCGCTGCGAGTCGGAGGCACGGGCGCGGAGCACAACACCGTGCAGGCGTACTTCTATATCCGCGCTTTCGGCAAGCCGGTTCGCAGCGTTTACGTGACGGTCGTCCTGGAGAACACGGCCGCGTTCCGGCAGCTGCGCGACGTCAGCGCGAGCAACGTCGACGTCAAGGTCGGCGGCAGGTCGCTGCCGGGTTTCCCGAAGTCGTCGTTCACGATCTATTCGGATATCCGCTATCCCAAGCGCGCGTACTGGAACGGCGGCGAAGAGCTGTGGGTGCAGCACGATCTCGCGTACGTGTCCGAGACGAAGCTGATGCCGAAGTACCGCTCGGTCGTGATGAACACTTCGGTGCTCAACAGCTATCCGCAGTCGTCGGAGTGGAACCAGCGGCGCATCCTGTCGAGCAGCAACCTCGAAGGCGGCGGCGCGAAGCCGGAGCTTGCGCCCCACGATCATTGGACGGCGGCCTATATGGTCTCAGGCGATCGACGCGCGTGGAACGCGATGCGCACGGCGGTCGACGAGTACTCGCAGATGGTTTACGAGCACGTCGAAGGCCTCGTGCGCCCGCGCGACGAGGAGACCGGCATGCCGCTCGACCTGACGAAGAAGGGGGTCGCGAGCCGGTCCTGGTACCCGGAAGGCGGCACCGACGTGCTCGTCGCCACCCGAGGCGGCGTGCCGGTCGCGCAAACGGACAACGCTCACTGGCCTTCGATCGGTTACTTGCTCTACCTGCTGACGGCCGAATCGAACGAGATGGAGAACGTTCAGCACTCGGCGGTGCAGATGTGGCTGAACTCGGCGCCCGGCGGCTACAAGGGCAGGATTCCGAACCGCCAGATCCGCTGGGGACAGGCGCGCGCGATGGGCTGGGCGCTGCGCGAGATCGTCAACGGCGCGGTCGTGACGCCCGACCATCATCCGCTGAGGAACGCGCTGCAAGTCTCGGCGTCGCACGCGCTGACCGAGGTCATGAGGGTCGCGAAGAACGCCGACCCACAGGGCGCTACCGGCCTTTGGCTCGCGGGCGATCTCGCGTTCCCGTACGGAGACCGCACCGGCCTCGCGCCGTGGATGAACGATTTCCTGACGTGGGCCGTCGGTGACGCGTACGAGCGCGGCTGGCAGAGCGAGCTCGATGCCGGCAACTACTGGCAGTGGCGGGCGCAGGCCGTCGTCGGTCGCTTCGGCACGAGCATCGCGACCGGCTATTGCTGGCAGTACGCGGCCTTGTACGAGCTTCGCGTCAAGCCGAGCTCCTCGAGCTCGCCGTATCCGACGTGGAAGGATATCTTCGCGGCGAACTTCCCGAACGTCTCGTCGTGCTCGTCGACCCCGGGCTC
>CAYMAF010000037.1:0-19357 GCA_964388365.1 uncultured Gammaproteobacteria bacterium
TCCACTGCGGCTCGCGCGGGCTCGGCCACCAGATCGGCAGCGAGTTCCTGCGCGAGATGGCCGCGGCCGCCGCCGAGCACGGCATCCGCCTGCCGGATCGGGAGCTCGCGTGCGCGCCGATCCGCTCCGAGCTCGGGCAGAGATATCTCGGCGCGATGCGCGCCGGCATCAATTGCGCGCTCGCGAATCGACAGATCATCACGCATCTGACGCGCCGAGCGTTCGAGCGGGTGCTGCCTCGAGCGGAGCTCAGCGTGCTATACGACGTCTCGCACAATACGTGCAAGGTCGAGCGTCATCGGATCGACGGCGAGGAGAAGGAGCTATTCGTGCACCGTAAGGGCGCGACGCGCGCGTTCGGGCCTGGGCACGCGGACCTGCCGCCCGAGCTCCGAAGCATCGGCCAGCCGGTGCTCGTCGGCGGCTCGATGGGCACCGAATCGTACGTGCTCCGCGGAACGAGCGAATCCGAGGCGCTATCGTTCAGCTCGTCGTGCCACGGCGCGGGCCGGGCGATGAGCCGGCATCAGGCGAAGCGGACGTGGAGCGGCCGCGACGTCGTCGACGAGCTCGCGCGCCGCGGCATTCTCGTCCGCAGCCCGTCGTTGCGCGGCGTCGCCGAGGAAGCGCCGCTCGCGTACAAGGACGTGCGCGCGGTCGTCGATGCGGCCGATCGAGCGGGCCTCTCGCGCAAGGTCGCGCGCGTCGAGCCGCTGATCTGCATAAAGGGCTAGCCGGCGAGCCGACCGCGGCGAACGTCAACGCGCCTTCGTCTTCCGCGCCGACGCGAGAAACTCGATGCGCGCATCGAGATCGTCCTCGCTGCCGCCTTCGACGATCAGCACGTCCGCGCCGGTCCGCACGATCCGCGTCGGCTCGGGCGCATCCGCATACTTGACCGCGAGCAGCCGCTCGTAAGCCGCGGCGAATTCGACCGCGTCGTCCTCGGTATCCCACGACGTCGCGACGAGCAGCATCGGCGCACCGGAGCGCTCGTCGAGCAGCACGGCCCACCGATCCCCGTTCCAGCCCGCCGCCGCGGCTTCCGCGTCGGCGCGAAGGCCGTGCTCGGCGAAGACGATTCGCCATTGCACCTCGCCGAGAACGTTCTCCTCGAGCACGCGCCACCCGTCGAACAGCGCGTGCCGCTCGAGCGCCGGCCATTCGAAGCGCCACGGCGCCTCCCGCGCGAACCACTTCTCCGGGTGCAGGATCTGCTCCGTCGACTGCGGCGGATACTCCGTATAGAGCTTCTCGACCTCGCTCCAGCCCCGTTCCTCGACGGCGAAAACGAACCCGAGCCCTTTCAGGTACGCGCCGACCAACGTCTCGAGGATGAACGCCGGAATCTCGTCGACTGCGTCGATCGACGCCGCGAGATCCGCGCCGAGCATCGCTCCGGCGCCCGACTTGAGCGCGGCCGTCAGCGCATCGACGTCCATTTGGCTCTGCGTCGCGACGACCTGCTGCACCGCGGCGCGCGGCGGCGTCGAGCCGAGCATGCTCTTCAGCATCCAGAGCGTCATCACGTACGTCGCCTCGCCTTCGACGACCGCTTGCCGCGCGAGCAGCTCGTCGTCGCTCAGCGAGCCGTCCGACTGTCCCGCGCGAATATACGCGTCGAGGTCGAAGTGCTGATCCTGAAGCCCGTGATAGAGCTCGTGCGCGTAGACCGTCCCGGCCATCAGCGGCGGCATCTCGTCGTAAAGCACGTAGAACGTGCTCTTCGCCGGATCGTAGTAGGCGGCAACCTGGGACGTCATCACGCCCTTGATCAGCCCTTCGAACTCGAGATCGGCGGAGCCGCGATAAAGCCCGAGCTTGCGGACGATCGTGCCGTAATGCTCGGCGATCGACGGCGGCACGAGCTCGTCGATCTCCCGCTCGAGATACTCCGCGAACTCTTCCGACGACTGGCTCTCGACCTTGACCTCCCGGACGAACGGCAGGCCGCGCAGCTCGGCGACTTCGGCTTGGATGCGGTCGGCGAGTGCCTGCGGCTCGAACGCGGGCTCGGCCGGCGCGAGGAGTTGTGCCGCGGCCCCCCCGGCCGCGCAAAGCGCGGCCGCGAGCAGCGCTCGGGCCGCGTTCGAGTGAGTCACGCTCATGGGCGCTCCGGCAGTGGACGAGGGTGCAGTATAGCCGCGGCGGGACGTGCTCACCGCGGCACGCTCGACGCGAAGGACCGGCGAAAGAAAGCCGGCGCTACTCGATTACACCGCTCGCGGCGACGTATCGCGACCACGCGTCGAGCATCTCGGCGAGCTTCTCGGGCTTTGCCGCGGCGAGATCGTGCTGCTCGAACGGATCGGCCGCGAGATCGAATAGCTGCCAGCGGCGGCGCTCGTCCGGCATCGCCTGATCCCAGACGAGCTTCCAGTCGCCGCGCCGCACGGCGCGATGGCCGTGCAGCTCCCAGCCGAAAACGTGATCCGCGGGCCTCACGCGCTCGACGCGGCCCGACACGAGCGGCACGAGCGACGTCCCCTGCGGCGGCAGCACGTCGCGGCCCCGATACGGCGATCGCGGAAGCTCGCGGCCGGCGACATCGAGGAAAGTCGGCAGCAGATCCATGATCGTCACGACCTCGTCGCGGCGCTCGCCGCTCGGCACCCCGCGCGGATAATGCACGAACGCGGGCACGCGAATGCCGCCTTCGAATCCGGTCGCCTTGTGCCGGTTGAGGGGCGACGCGCTGACGCTTGCCCAGTTGCGGCCGTAGTTCACGTAGCTCGTCGCGCTGCCGAGATTCTCGATCCGGTGATCGTATTCGCGGCCGACGTGCTCCTGAATCGCGCGCGAAAGGTCCATTCGGCTCGCCTCGGGGCCGTTGTCCGAAGCGAACACGATGAACGTGTTCTCGTACTCGCCGATCGACTTCAAGTAGTCGACGAGGCGTCCGACATAGGTGTCGAGGTCGCTGACCATCGCGGCATAGATCTGCATGCGGCGCGCCTCGACTCGCCGCTCGTCGGCGGACAAATCGCTCCAGCGCGGCTCGAAGCGGGCATCGTCGATCGGCTCGGCGTCCGCGGCGACGAGGCCAAGCGCTTTCTGGCGAGTGAAACGCCTCGCGTAAGCGGCCTCGTAGCCGTCCTCGTACCAGCCGTCGAAGCGCGCGATCGACTCGGCCGGCGCCTGCAGCGGCCAGTGCGGCGCGGTATATGCGAGCCACGCGAAGAACGGCCGCCCGTCGCCCCGACCCTGCTCGATGTACTCGATCATCCTCTCGGTATAGAAGCGCGTCGAGTAGAAGTCGTCGTCGACGTGGACGATCTCGTCGCCGTCGCGATACCGGGCAGGCTGAGGGCCGCGCCAATCCCACGGACCGAGATGCGCGGCGCCGTCGAGCGAGACGAAAGAACGCTTGAAGCCCCGCGCGCGAGGCCCAGTCTCGACGTCGTTACCGAGATGCCATTTGCCGGCCATATAGGTGTCGTAGCCGGCATCCGCGAGAAGCTGCGCGAGGGACGCGACCCGAAAGTTCAAGTAGCCGAGATAGCCCGGCTGGCCCTGGTGCTCGTCGCGGCGCGGCGCGCCCATGACGCCGAGCCCCGAAAGATGATTGTCCATGCCGGACATGAGCATCGCGCGCGTCGGCGAGCACGCCATGCCCGTATAGAAGCTCGTCAGCATCATGCCGCCGTGCGCGAGCGCGTCGAGGTTCGGCGTCGGGATCTCGCCGCCGAATGCGCCGAGATCCGCGTAGCCGAGATCGTCCGCGAGGATGAACAGGATATTCGGCGGCCGGTCCGCCTGCGCCTCGGCAACGAGCGGTGCGGCGGCCAGCGAGACGAACGCCGCGAGCGCGAGCACGGCGCGGTGCGCGGCCGCGCGCGAAAGATTGCGGGCCCGGAACGGCAGCATCGCAGAACCCCCGTTCTGTTTTGGTGCAGCGTACAGCGCGCGACGGGGCACCGCAATCGCGGCGCCTCGGCGCTCGAGGATGCGCGGCCCCGCGAGCGCCCGCGGCGGTGCTCGACTCGCGTCCCGACGGCCGGCCGTGCGCGCACGTTGCGCGGCGTCGTACACTGGCTGGCGAGGAAAGCAACGATGACCCTGTCCCGTCGCCGCAAGCCGCGCATGAAGCCGCACGCCGGAGGTTCGCCGGCGAGCGCCGCCGACGCCGCGCTCGATCTGCTGCCCGATGTCCGCGACGGGCTCACGCGCAAGGAGCGCGTCGTGCTCTACGTGCTCCACGAGACTCAAAAGGAGCGCGGGGATCGGCCCGTTCCGACGGCGATGCTGTGGGGCCGGGTCTGCGAGCACTTCCCTATCAGCCCGGAAGAGCTATCCGAGATGCTCGCGCGGCTCGGCGCGCGCAAATAGCCTCGTCGACCGTCGCGCTCGGACGCCGAGCGGCGGCCGTAGCACCCCCGTGCGCGAGCTCGACGCCGCGCCGGCACGGTTTCTCACCCGCAATTTCCCGCGAACGCTCTCGATTCTCCGTCCTTGGGATCACCTCGGGGCTTGTGCTACCCAATACAGAATCTGTATTCTGTTATGATCTCGAGAACTCGCCGAGCTCGTGGGCCGCATCGCGGCCGCTCGGGCCGGCGTGCAAAGCTCGCAACATCCCGGCACGCGCCAAGCGCAATCATCCAACGAGCGAAGAGGGAGGCTCTCGTTATGGACAGCAGCTACGCGGCGACATCCCGTCGTCGCTCCAACCCGTATTACTCGCGGCTCGGCCTCGCCGTCGCGACGGCGCTCGGCGTCGTGTCGACCCAGGCGCCGGCGCAGACGCCGATCGAGGAAGTCGTCGTCACCGGAACGCGCATCCAGCAAAGCGGCATGCAGACGCCGGTCCCGGTCACGACCGTCGACGCCGACGAGCTCGCGGCGATGGCCCCCGGCAACCTCGTCGAAGGCGTCAGCCGCCTCCCGCAATTCTTTGCGAATCAAACCCCTACGTCGAACGAGAGCTGGTTCACGCGCGGGGGATACGGCAACCTGAACCTGCGCGGCCTCGGCATCAACCGCACGCTGACGCTGCTCGACGGCCGCCGGATGATCTCGTCGACGGCCTTCGGCGGCGTCGACATCAACGTCTTTCCGGAGGCGATGATCGAGCGCGTCGAGACCGTGACCGGCGGCGCATCGGCCGCGTACGGCACCGACGCCGTCGCCGGCGTCGCGAACTTCATCCTGGACACCGACTTCACGGGCGTGCGCACGCACCTGCAGACCGGTCAGACATCGCGCGGCGATGCCGACAACTACGAGTTCTCCGTGGCTTTCGGCACCGAGGTCGGACGCCGCGGGCACTTCCTGATCTCGGCCGAGCGCTTCGATCAGGACGGCGTGCACGATTTCACCGACCGCGACTGGTATCAGGGGTGGGGCACGATTCCGGACGCGAACGGCATGCTCCTCGTTCGCCCGCGCGTCGTGTCGGCGAACTCGACGTTCGACGGGCTGATCTTCGCGCCCGGCACGGCGCTCCACGGCCTCGCGTTCAAGCCCGACGGCAGCTACGAGCCGTTCCAGATCGGCGATATTGCTTCCGGTGCGCTCGGAACGCCTCCCGCGCGGCACTCGGTCGCGAACGGCGGCA
Organism: uncultured Gammaproteobacteria bacterium; assembly: GCA_964388365.1. GTDB lineage: Bacteria > Pseudomonadota > Gammaproteobacteria > Steroidobacterales > Rariloculaceae > ZC4RG20. The sequence continues at coordinate 5,558 of CAYMAF010000037.1, forward strand.
GCGGCGACGATCTCGGCGCCGAGGTCCAGACGCTCATGCCGGACAACGAGCGCGAGAGCGTCTTCGCGTATTTCGACTTCGACTTCTCCGACAACCTGACCGTCTATGCTCAGGCGATCTACGGCTCGAACAAGACGCACCGATACAACGCGCCGCGCGGCTCGCTGCAGGGCACGCCGACGGCGATCACGATCTTCGCCGACAACGCGTTCCTGCCCGACGAGCTGAGAGCGATCATGAACGACCCCGAGGCGCCGATCGAGTCGTTCACACTGCGGCGCATGGGCAGCAAGGAGGATATCGGCCGCGATATCACGTTGTGGGACGACAACGAGATGACGTCGCTCACGGCCGGCTTCAAGCTGACGCTGGACGGCGGCGCGTTCGACGGCTGGCAGGTCGACGGCTACTACCAGCGCGGCGACAACGAGCGCCGGTGGTATCAGCACGGGCTTCGCGTCGACCGCATCCATGCGGCCGTCGACGCGGTCCAATCCGGCGACGATATCGTATGCCGCACGACACTCTTCTCCGACCACTTCGCAGGGTGCAAGCCGCTCAACCTCTTCGGCCGCGGACGAGCGTCGAACGAGGCGATCGACTGGGTCGTCGGCAACGATCCCGGCGAGGCGATCACGACGCCGCTGTTCTTCGCCGGCAGCGGCTACGACCTCGGCATCGTCGATTCGTATATTGCCGAAGCCGCGAAGGTGAATATCACCGAGATGGAGCAGAATCTGTTCGAGCTCACCGCGAACGGACAGATTTCCGAGGGCTGGGCGGGCCCGATCTCTCTCGCGGTCGGCGTCTCGTACCGCGACGAGGAGATCTTTCAGATCGTCCGCGATTCGACGAACCGCGCATCGGACCACGACGACGGCCGTCCGGTGCTCTGCGACTCCGATCCGCTCGCGATCGAGATCGGCCTGCGCGGCGTCAGCCAGCCGGACTGCCTGAACACGGTCGGCATGCAGTACTCGAAGGTCTCGAATATCACCGGCAAGCTGTCGGTCCGCGAGGCGTTCGCCGAGACGTACGTGCCGCTCGTCGCCGACCGGCCGCTGATGCAGTCGATGACGCTCGGCCTCGCGGCCCGCTGGGCCGACTACTCGGGCAGCGGCGACATCTGGGCGTGGAAGGCCGGGCTCGACATGCGAATCGTCGAGCCGTTCCGGTTCCGCGTGACGAAGTCCCGCGACGTGCGCGCGGCGAACCTGTCCGAGCGGTTCGACAAGACCGGCGGCTCGTTCACGATTCAGGACCCCCGCTATCCGGAGGACGGCGCGTATAACGTCACCGGGTTCTCCGGCGGCAACCCGACGGTGCGTCCGGAGGAGGCGGATACGGTCACGGCGGGCTTCGTCTATCAGCCGAACGCCGTCGACGGGCTCTCGATCTCGTTCGATTGGTATCAAGTCGATATCAAGGACGCGATCGGCCAGCTCGGTCACGAAGCGGTCGTGCGTCGCTGCGAGGAAGGCGCGGCCGACCTCTGCAGCCTCGTGACGCGTAATCCGGAGACCGACCGCGTGATTCTCGTTGGCGACGTGTTCATCAACATCGACGAGGCGCGAGTCCGCGGCAAGGATCTCGAGGTGCTTTGGCGGCGCGACGTCTCCTGGCTCGGCGGCGACCGCGAATCGTTCCAAGCGCGAGTTTTCGCGTCGTGGCTCGACGAGAACTCCGAGACACTCGCCGGGACGCGCAAGATCGATCGCGCCGGCCAGACCGGCATCGAGCAGACGACCGGCATCGCGTATCAGCTCCCCGACTTCAAGGCGATCATCAACCTGTCGTATCGCACGGGGCCGTTCGACGTGTTCCTCCAGGGACGGTACATCGCGGACGGCATCATGGAGGCGGGCCTCGTCGAGGGCGTCGACATCGAGAGCAACAAAGTCGGCTCGGCGTTCTACACGGATCTGCGCTTCGGCTATACGCGCGAGCTTCGCGGCGGCGCATCGCTCGAGCTGTTCGCCAACGTGAACAACCTGCTCGACACGGATCCGCCGGTCACGCCGTACTACAGCGTGTTCCTCGGCCAGGCGCAGCAGACGAACCCTGGGCTGTTCGACCTGCTCGGCCGCATGTACACGGCCGGAGTGAGATTCAGCTTCTGAGCGGGCACGGCGCGGGCGTTAACGCGTCCGCGCCGTGGCGGATCGCCGTCCGCACCCGCGCCGCCTACTCGAAATCGAAGAGGCCGGCGCGCTCCGGCCGAGCCATGCCCCGCTCGTGGTCCTCCTCCCGGATCGCAGCCCAAGGCCTGCCGTAGATGTCCGGCACCTCGTGCTCGATGACCGCGCCGACCTCTTCGATTTCGGCGGGTCGTCGGCATTTGACAGCACCTCGATCGGGACGATACTGGCGAACGGGGCTCGAGAACGATAGCAATGAACCGCTCTGCCGGTCTCGCCGGCCGCCGCGCCGTGCACTAGCCGCTCATGCGGATACGAGGGACGTATGACGACGATGACCGTGCTGAACAGCTATCCCACCCGGGTCGAAGCCGATCTCGACCGTATCGCGCTCGAGGCCGAGGGCATTCCGTGCACGGTCGTCGGCGTCGGCCTGCCGATGGAGGGCGGCATCGAGGGCGTGCGCCTGCTCGTTCCGGCCGATCGGCTCGAGCAGGCGAAGGGCGTGCTCGCGCGGCGCTAAGCCGCGGTCATTCGTACCGATAGCCGCCGTAGCGCCGCGCGGACGAGAAGCGCGGCTTCAGCGGCGCGAGCAGGAAGTAGAAGATCCACGCGAACCACGAGAAGAACACGATCAGCAGGATCCACGCGAGCTTCTCTCCGCCGGAGGTTCTGTCCGAGAGCAGGATGATCACGATCGGCAGCAGCCACACGATCAGCCAGCCGAGTGGGATCGCGACCGCGAGCGCGAGCGGCACCACCCACACGAATCCCGTCACGCAGACGGCGAGCACGAGCAGAGCGGCCAGCAGCTTCATCGGGAACCTCCACGGAGCGTCCTGTCGAGCCGGGATCTGCCAATCTCGTGCCAGCTTTCCCGTCTTTTCCGATCAATAGCTTACGAACGTCCGCGGCACCCGCGGCGGCGCCAGGCGCGACTCTTTAGCGAAATGCGCCAAGTTTTCGGTGGAGCGATCGCATCCGAGGCCGGCTTGAAAACCGGAGTCCAAGCCCTAGTTTCGTGCGTGATTCATACGTCGAATCAGGAGGTAAGAGTCGGAGAACGCCATGGCAAGCCATCAAGCCACGATCAAAGACAAGCTGTCGATCCCGTCGATCGTTACCGCGCTCTGGCTGGCCCATGCCGTCGTCATGCAAGCGGCTGCGGCCGAAAGCCCGGGCGGCGCCGAGCCGTTCACGTGGTCGGCCGAGCTGCTCTCGTTCGACGCGTCGTCGAATACGGTCACGCTGAAATCGTATCTCGACACCCGAGTCGATCGCGCAGCGCTCGAGAGCCTCTCCGAGGGCGACGTCGTCACGATCGGCTGGACCGGGCTGAACTGGGGCGCGGGCATCGCCGGCGTCACGAAGGGAAGCGCCGCCGAGCTCGACACGCACCTCCGAATGCCGGCCGAGTTCGTCCGGACCGAGATGGACGGACGATATCTCGTCTACCGGGTCCCGGTGCCGGAAGACGCGAAAGCGCGGCTCGAGGCGCTCGATCCCGGCTCTTGGGTGACCGCGACGTCGCCGCGCGACGCGGCGGCGCTCGACGAGGCCGTCACGGCGATCCGCGCGTACAACGACGTCGGCTGACCCTCGCCGCCGAGGCCGCGGCCGTCCGGCCGCGGCCCGCCGAGCGGCGCGTTCACTCGCGCTCGTCGCCGCGTTTCAAGAGCCCGCCGACCATGCGGCCGGCGCCGACGAGCTGACGCCAAGATCGCCGCCAGCCGTCCTCGCGGATCGCCTCGCGCAGCACCCGGACCCACCGCGCGCGCTGAGCCTCGTCGACGAGCGCCTCGAGCCGCAGCCACAGGAGCTCGAGGTTGTACGGCGGCGTCGTATCGAGCCGCATCGGCACGATCGTCTCGACCGGCACGAGCAAGTCACCGGCGATCGCGTCGAGCGCCCCCCGGATCGATTGCTCCTTCGGGCTCGATGGGGTATCGACGTTGTACGGCGGCGACCACTCGCGAGCCGGCGACAGCCGGTCGATATGGCTCGCGATCACGATCAGCGGCGGCATCTTACGCTCCGGATCCGCGGCGAACCGCGCCCGCACGGCATCGAGCGCGGCGCGATCGAGTGCCCGGTCCGCGCGGTGCGCGGGCGCGACCCAGACGATCAGATCGCAGGCGAACGCGCGCTTCACGAACTCGGCGACGCCGTCCTGATCGTCGATGCCCGGCGAATCGATCAGATAGGCCGGCGGCAGCCCTTCCTGACGCAGCTCGTAGCCTTCGAAGCCCGCGGTCAGCGGCAGCACGTCGACACCGGCGGCGAGCGCGCCGAGCAGCCGGTTCACGAGCGTCGATTTGCCCGCGTTCGTCTGGCCTGCGATCAGCAAGCGCAGCGAGCCGGGCGGCGCGGCAGGCGCCGCGACGTCGCTCAAGCCTTCGCGTGCCGCGGCGGCCGCGAGCTCCGCCGCATCCATGCGCATCCGGCCAGAATAAAGCTCGATCGCCGCGCGGCCGACCTCCTCGATCCATATCCGCACGATCCGCCGCCGCACGTTGCCGTGCACGTGCTCGAAGAGATCGCCGAGCACGTGATCGCGAACCTCGGCGACGAGGGCGTGCAGCGGGCTCACGGTGCGCGCGACTCGCAACAGCGTATAGAGCCTTCGTCCCTGCTCGAATCCTGCGACGACGAGCGGCCGATAGCCCCAGGCCCTCATCGTCGGCCCGACCTTGAGCCGATGCGAGAGCGGCACGTGCTCGAGCAGCAGGAGCCTCAAGCGGCGGCTCAGCCGCTCCGTCAGCAGCAAGAGCTCGGGCACCGTGAACTCGAGCGCCGGCTCCGCGCGCCCCGGATGGTAGTGCCGCGCGACCTCGTCGATCGTGCGCTGCGCGCACGCGAGCATCGTCCGATGATGACCGAGCTCGCTGCCGTCGGCGGCCGCGCTGAGCCGCCGCACCGCGTCCCAAGCGGTCTGCTCGCGCGGCGCCCACGTCGGATCGGGCGGCGTGATCGTCGGCGCGGTCGGCCCTGCGGCGACCGGCCGCGGACGATGCCGATACCGTAAGCTCCCCCAGACGACGAGGGTCAATGTCGTCGCGGCGAGCAAATACCAAAGCAGCCAGCCGCGCTGCCAGAGCCACGTGATGCCAGCTGCGAGCAGCACGATCAGCGGCACGCTCAGAAGGCCGAGCGACGCGATCTCGAGCCACCATCGCAACCGCTTGCGGCGAGGCTTAGCGTCCTTCGCCACGGGCCCGTCCTCGGCATCCGACGCGTCCGGCTTCATCGCCGCGCCGGCCCTCTCATCGCTCCCCGTCACGGCGAATGCCGCCTCCGCGCACGATATCGAACGCCTCCTTCAACGACTCGCGATACACGCGCCCGACCTCGCTGCGATCGAGCTCGCCGCGGCGCTCGGCACCGAGGTAATACGACGCCGCGCGTCCGAGCGCGTACGTGACCGAGAAGCTCGCGGCGCCGGCCGCCGCGGCGCCAACGGTCTGGCCGTAGCCGGGGACGAGCTTCGCAAGCTGCCGCGCGCCGAGGCGCAGCCCGATGCTCGCGAGCGTGCCCGTGCCGAGCGACGCCGCGAATCGGCCGAGCGTGCGCCGGCTCCAGTTGAGCCCGTAGATCCGCCCGAGGCTGTGCAGCATCTTCGCCTGAATCGTCGGCACGGTCACGACGCCGACGACCGGCAGCGCGTCCGACGCGGCGGCCGCGATCGCGTATCCGAGCACGTGCGGCCGCGCGCGGGCGGCAAGCCGGTCGCTGCCGCGCGCGGCGAGGCTTCGCAGTATCACGTTCATGCCCGCCGAGCCCGCCTGCTCGAGCGCGTCGAGCAAGGCGTCGAGGCCGTAGTACGGATCCGAGTAGCCCTCTTCCGCGCGAGTGAAATCGATCGGAACCGTGTAGACCGCGCCCGAGCCCGGCAGCGTCCTGAAATCCGCGGCTTGAAGCGCGAGCGCGCGGCGCAGGTCCGAAAGCTCCGGCGCGTCGGCGAGGCGCTCGTACGGAGGATGATCGGCGCCATCCGGATAGCCCTCGTGCAGCCAGGTCTGCGCGACGACGATGGCCCAGTCGGGATGGCGCTCGCGCACCGCGCGAAGCACGCGCATCAGCTCGTCCTGCCGGCGGTCCATCGCCCGCACGACCGCGAGGACGACGTGCGCGCGGCGCTCGAGCGCGGCGAGATCCTCGGCCGGGTCGTAGCCCGCCTCGCCGAGGCCGCTGCTGTCGAGAAACCGAATCACCGGCGCTTCCGGCGGGAAGTCGAAGACCCGCGACGTGCGCGTGCACGGCTGGTAGCCGCGCCCGATCTCCGCGTCCGGATGACCCGTGATCGCGCGGACGATCGACGTCTTGCCCGACTGCACCTTGCCGAGCAGCCAGACGATCGGGGCCTGCTCGCGGGCGAGATCGGCGACCTCGACGGCAGCCTCGGCGTCCGGCTTCGGATCGAGCACCGAGCGGCGGAAGATGCGCCAGGCGCGCGTAAGACGCTCGTCGGTCACGGGCTTATCGCCGGCGCCCGAACCGCGCGACATCGACGCGATGCTCGACGAGCGCCGGCGCCTCGCCGGCCGCCGCCGGGCGATCCGCGCCGCGGCGGCGCTTCGCGTCGAGCAGCCAGTGCGGGCAGCGCGCGCGATCCGCGTACAGCCGCTCGCAGTCGTCGCAGCGCACGCACTCGGTCACGAGGATCTTGCGCTGGCGGATTGCGCCCCACTCGCATTCGTTCTCGCAGAGCTTGCAGCGGCTGCACTCGGACCACCGCGCGATGCGAAATGCACTGAGCGTCGACAGCAGCCCGAGCGCCGCGCCGACCGGACAGAGGAAGCGGCAATAGAGATTGCGGACGAAGACGCTCGCGACGAGCAGCACGCCGAGCCCGATCCACAGAGCGGCCGTCGCGTGAAACGTGAACATCCAGAACGGCTCGATGTAGCGATAGAACGAAAGATCTCTGAATAGCAGAAAATATCCGATCGCGCCGAGCAGGATCCCGTACTTCACGAACGAGGCACGCCGCTCGATCGGCGTCGGCAGCTCGAGCTGCCAGCGGCGCGGCACGACGGCGTCGATGAGCTGCGTCAGCGCGCCGAACGCGCAGATCCTGCCACAGTAGAGCCGGCCCCATGCGAGCGTCGTCGCAAGCGCGAGCAGCACGAACGCATACCACGCGAGGTTGTACGACGGGATCGGCAGGCTCGCGCTCAGCGCTGCGAAGATATGCGTGATCGACAGGAGCTGGCTCTTCGACACGCCGAGATACAGCACCGACAGCATGAGCGTCGCGTACTTCAGCGCCGGGCTGCGCCTCGAGAACCCGATCAGCGCGAAAGCCGCGAATGCGGCGAGCAGGCCGAGATCGAGCGCTTGCTCGCGCACGAGCTCAAGCCACGTCGGCGCCGCGTCGAGATCGTCGAAGCCCCACGGATCCGCGTCGGCGTTCGGCTCGCCGCTCTGCGCGGACGCGGCCGGCGGCACGGTGAGCAGCGCGAGCGCCGCGAAGCGCCCGCGCGAACGCAGCCGATCGGACGCGCGGCTCATCCACCCTCCGGCGGCGTAAGATACGCGCGCGCGATACGCCTCGCGCCGTTGCGCACCGCACGGCTCGCGCTCGTCACCGTGACGGTCGCACGCGTGATCGCATCGATATCCTCGCCGACGCGGAAGCGGTCGCGGACGCTCTTCCCCTCGAACTGCCGCGGGAACGCGGGAAGATCGACGGAGAAATACCCGTACGGCTCGCGATGCTCGACGACGACGACCCCGGTCAGCACGCCCGACGTATCCATGCCGACGAGCATCTTGATCGGTCCGTCGTACGCGCGCTCGAGCGGCTCGAGCTCGGTCGTCCAGAATGCGAGCCCGAGGAGCGTCGGCGCGCCGCCGTCCGCAGCGGGACCGAAGGCCTTGAAGTGCGGTGGATTGCCCTGCTTCGGCGAGAAGCTCGCGGCGGCGGGAAATAGCTGCTCGAGCCACGCGCGCGTCGCCGAGTCGTCGAGCGATTGGCCGCGCGCCGCGGGCGGCCCGGCAAGACAGAGTGCGACGGCGAGCAGTCCGAGTCGCAAGGCGGGCTCCCTCCTCATTCGCGGGGATTATTGCGAGCCGCGGGACCGAGGGTCAATTTGCACGCATGCGTTGGAGAATGCCCGGCTTACGTGCTAAGTATGGCGACGACGGCGCTCGACAGGCGGAACGATGCACGACCGTATCGCGGGCCTTCTCGTCATTGCCGCGGCACTCCTGGTGCCGGCCGAACGCGCCGACGCGCAAGGCGGTGCGCTCGAGCGGCGCCTCGCGTCGGCGACGCGCGTCGAGTGCCGCTTCGGCGTCCTCGCGACCGGCGATTGGCAGGACGATGCCGCGGCCGCGGCCGTCGCCGAGGCCGATCACGAGGCCGTATTCTTCGATATCGACGTCGAAGGCGGCACGGCCGAGGCCGAGGGCCGCTTCGGCACGACCTTCATCGTCGTCCGTCAGGCTCACGGATATCTGCATTTCGTGCAGATGAGCGATGCGGGCCCGTTGCACGTGACGACGGTGCTCGCGCAGGAGACGAGCGGCGGCCGCCTCAAGGCCGTGCAGACCCGCCACGAGTATTCGCCGACGGCGCTGCCGGGATTCACGTCGCGCCCGGAGATGTACGTCGGGGACTGCGCGGTCTCGGGCACGTAGCCCGTCTCGTCAATCGAGCGTCGGCTCGTCGTCGAGCACGAGCCGGCATTTGATCGCGTTCCGCTCGGCGTCGATCGCGCTCGGCGCATCGACCTCGGTGCATTCCGGCCGCGCGCGCAGGTATTCGGGCTTCAGATGCGCGAAGAGCTTCGGCAGCGCCTCCTGATCGGCACAGACGGCCGCGAGGCCCATCAGGCTGAATCCCCCGGTCAATTCGTTGCAGAGCCGTGCGAGACGCTGACCGAGCCGGGTCCGGGCGCTGCCCGGCGACAGCACCGAGGCCGGCCGATCAGCCTTCTTCGCCGTCTCGAACACGCTCTCCTTCGGCCCCGGCTCCTCGGGCAACGGCGCCGGCCGCACGTCGTCGAGCGAGAACGCACGATACGCCGCCTGCCGCCGCTGCTCCTCGCGCGTTTGCTCGAGCGCCGCTCGCCATGCATCGCCGATGTCGACGTCGCGCACGGTATACGTTCGGCGCGGCCGATCGGATGCGTCGCTCGACGCGTCGGGCTCCTCCGCCGGTAGGGTCTCCGCCGGCGCGGCCGCGCCGTCGGCCGAGTCTTCTTCGTCCGTCGCGTGCTCGGCGCGGGCTTCGTCGGGTTCCCCAGCCTTCTCGGCGCCGTCCGCGGCCGGCTCGCCGGGAGCCGGCGCGTCGTCGACGGTCTCGGCGCTCTCCGGCGGCTCGTCGCCGCGCTCTGGCGGCGCTGGCTCGGCGGGATCCGTCTCGGCCGGCGCCGGCCAGCGCTCGATCCAGACGACCTCGATCGGCGCGGCCGGCGCGCGCTCGACGCGAGCACGCCACGAGACGCTCAGCACCGTGCCGACGACCGCGGCATGCAGCACGGTCGACACGGCGAGCGCGATGAGCCTGCTCCGGCGCGCGCTCATGCGCTATCTCGGACGGCCTGAACGAAACGCGGTCATACGCTATTCTTGTCGCAATCGTCGTCGATTTCCGACTAGACCGTTTCCGGGACCCGCAAGCTCGCGAGCTCGGGCCGACGGATCGCTCGGCTCCGGCCGACGGATCGCGGCTCGGGCCGACAAGGAGAATACGATGAACGCTGCTCGCGCTTTTCGTCGCCTCGGCATCGCCGCCGCGCTGCTGTCGGCGGCCGCGCTCGCGCAGCCCGGTGCCGACCCGCTGTCCGCGTTGCTCGACTGCGCCGCGATCGACGACGACGGACGCCGCCTCGAGTGCTTCGACCGGGCGGCCGCGGACGCGCGCGAGCGGGCCTTGCGGGCGCTCGATCGAGACGCGCGGCAACGGACCGGCGCGTCCCGCGAAGCCCCCGCGTCGGACGAATCCGTCCGCACCGTCGACTCGGTGATCGATCTCGGCACTCGGCCGCGCGAGGCTCGAGCGGCGGAGTCCCGCTCCGCGCCGCGCGGCGAGCGGATCGTGACGATCGTCGAGGTGCGAACCAACGTTCCCGGACGAGCCGTCTTCATCACGTCGGAAGGCGCCGAGCTCGTGCAGACGAGCGGCAGCTCTCGTCCGTATCTGCCGGACGTGCCGTTCGAGGCGACCCTGCGTCCCGGCGCGATCGGCGGCACGTTCCTCGTGCCGGCCGACACTCGGGGCGGCATTCGCGTCTCCGAACGGAACCGAAGGGGCCGCTGACGCAGCGGCCTCGCGCGGCGGTCATTCCACCGCCGCCGGGCTCGGCATTATCATCGCAGCATGCCCGAGATGGTTTTGACCGTCCTCAGCCTGCGCTATTCGTCGTGGTCGATGAGAGCGTGGCTCGCGCTCACGCACGCGGGCGCCGAGTTTCGAACCGAGACGGTCGAGCTTCCGCACATGACGCGGAAGGCGGACGAGCCGGAGATCACGTTGTCGCGCGCCGAGCGGCGGAAGCTCGGCAGCGTCAGCGGCGCGTTCCCCGTGCTGCGCGTCGATGGCGTGCCGATTCACGAGTCGCTCGCGATCTGCGAGCTCGTCTCCGAAATGTTCCCGGCCGCAGGGCTTTGGCCGGCCGATCGGCTGATCCGCGCCCGCGCGCGCGCGATCAGCTCCGAGATGGCCAGCGGGTTTCGCGCGATCCGCAACGAGCTCTCGTCGCACCTCTTCGCGCGCGTGCCGGGCTTCTCGCCGAGCCTCGAGGCCCGCGACGAGATCGACCGGGTCTTCGAGATCTGGCGCGACGCGCTCGATGCGTCCGGGGGGCCGTTCCTCTTCGGCGCGTTCGGCATCGCGGACGCGATGTACTACCCGATGCTCGCCCGGTTCAGGACCTACGGCGTCGAGCTGCCCGCCGCGGTCGCGCCATACGCCGACGCGCTCGACGCGGCTCCCGCGGTCCGCGCGCTGATCGAGACCGCACGCGCCGCGCCGCGTCTCGCGCTGTACGATCGTTACGTGAAGCTGCTCGGCGGCGACCCGGACGCCGCGCTGCCGGCCGAATAGCCGCCGACGCGTCGATCGGCATCGAGCCGCGCCCGGCCGCAGCCGCGCACGATCGAAGCCACGCAGCACGGCACCGAAGCGGCCGCGCTCAGTGCAGCGCGCTCGCGAGCTTGCGCCGGTACTCCGAGACGAGCCGCGGATCGTCGGACGCGATCGTGAACAGCCCGACGAGCTGACGCCTCGCCTCCCCGTCGCGCCAGTCCTTGTCGCGCCGCACGATCTCGAGCAGCGTTTCCATCGCGTCGCGGTATCGGCCCGCGCCCGCATAAAGACCCGCGAGCGCGAGGCGCGCCTCGTGATCCGCAGGGTTCGCCGCGATCCGCTCGTGCAGCGCGGCCTCGTCCGCGCCGTCGGCGCCGGCGCGGGCGTAGCGGATCCGCAGCTTCAGCGCGTCGATGCGCTCGGCGAGCTCCGGCGCGGATTTGATCTCGGCGAGCACGCGCTCGGCGTCGTCGATGCGGCCGTCGGCGAGCCGCTGCTCCGCTCGAGCGAGCATTTGCTCGGCCTCCGACGGCAAGAGGCGCTCGAAGAAGGCTCTGACCTGGCTTTCCGGCTGAGCGCCGACGAACTGCGCGACGGGACGGCCGTCGCGAAACGCGATGACGTTCGGGATCGAGCGGACATCGAGCGCAGCCGCGATCTCGCCGTTCTCGTCCGAGTTCACCTTGACGAGCTTGACGCGGCCGGCGTAGTCGGCCGCGACCTTCTCGATGATCGGGCCGAGCGTGCGGCACGGTCCGCACCACGGTGCCCAGAAATCGACGACGACGGGCAGCCGTCTCGAAGCCTCGAGAACCTCTTGCTCGAATGTCGCGGTCGTGACGTCCATCGACGCTCCTTCGCGGCTCGCGGCTCGCGGCGCATCGGACGAGCCCGGCGCCTTTCGGCCCGCGGCGGCCCTCACTGACGCAAAGTATAGCGCGCGCTCCGGCACGGCCGCGCCGGGCCCGGCCGCGACGCCCTCAGTCGTACTCGGTGTACTTACGCGCGTCGCCGCGTACGCGGTCGGCCGGGTATTTCGCGTCGTTCAGCTCGATCTTCTCGGCCGCGGCGCCGAGCAAGTCGACGTCGAGCCGGTCGGCGAGACGCAGCAGGTAGATGAAGATATCGGCAAGCTCGAGCCGTACCTCCGTTCGCTTCTTCTCGTCGAGCGCCGCGCTTTCGTCCTCGGTCAGCCACTGGAAGAGCTCGAGCAGCTCGCCGGCCTCCGCGGCGAGCGCCATCGCGAGATTCTTCGGGGAGTGGAAGCGCTCCCAATCCCGCTCGGCCGCGAACCGGCGCAGGCGCGCCTGAAGCCGCTTGAGCTCGTCGTCGCTCGCCACGCAGTCAATCTCCCTGAATCAGCCTCTTCAGCGCTTCGAAGCGCGCGGGCTTTTGCACGTAGTGGTCGAAGCCCGCCGCACGCCAGTCGACCTCGCTCTCACGCCGTCCGGACAGGCAGATGAAGCGGCACGAGCCGAGCTCGGCGCGCGCCTTGAGCTGACCGACGAGCGCGTCGCCGGCGATATCGGGAAGACCGATATCGATCACGGCAACGGTCGGCTTGAACGCGTGGACGGCCGACAGAGCCTCCTCGCCGCTCCCGGCCGTCGCGACCTCGCAGCCGCAGCTCTGAAGCAGCAAGCGAAGCAGCGTGCAGCTATCGAGATTATCGTCGACGACGAGCACTCGAGCGGGCCCGTCCGCCTTCGCGTCTTCGGCCGTCGAGGCGCGCTCCCTGCGTTCCGGCTTTTCGTTCGTATCGTTCTCGCGATCGGCCATCTCTCCATAGCTCCGCGCGGGCTTCGCGGGCGCCGCTCCAGGCACCCGAAAGCCGTAAGCGATCCGGCGCTGCGCGAGCTCCTCCAACGTCACGTCGCTCGCATAGTAGGCGACCGTGTTCACCAACGTCGACCGGGACAACGGCTTGCTCAAGTAGTCGTCGCATCCCGATTCGAGGCAGCGGCGCTCGTCGCTCCGCATCGCGTTCGCGGTCAGCGCGATGATCGGCTTGTCGAAACCGCGCTCGCGCAATGCGGTCGCAGCGGCATAGCCGTCGAGCACCGGCATCTGCATATCGAGGAGCACGACATCGAACGGCTCCCCGCTCGCGTCCGCGGCCGCGACTTGCTCGAGCGCCTCGCGCCCGTCTCCGGCGAGAGAGACGCGGGCGCCGGCCTCCTCGAGCATGTGCTGCGCGAGATAGCGCATGTCGCGCCGGTCGTCGACGACCAGGATGCGGCACGACAGCGGCCGGATATCGCCGGCATCGAAGCGCAACCCCGCGGATTTCTCGCCCGGCTCGAACATCTCGACGCCTTCGAGCGCGCCGGTCGCGATCGTCACCGTGAACGTGCTGCCTTCGCCGGGGCGCGTCTCGACCGTGACGTCGCCGCCGAGCATCCGGCTCAGCGCGCGGCAGATCGAAAGGCCCAGCCCGCTGCCGCCGAACCGGCGCGTCACCGACGAATCGGCCTGCGTGAACGGCTGGAACAGCCGGTCGACCATCTCGTCCGGAATGCCGGGCCCCGTATCCGCGACGTCGATACGCAGCCGCGACTCGCCGGGCAAGAACGCGACGACGATGCGCACCTCTCCGCTGTCGGTGAACTTGATCGCGTTCTCGACGAG